>NZ_VFWS01000014.1:0-82737 GCF_006443065.1 Mesorhizobium sp. B1-1-5
ATGTATAGGTCAGCTGGTCGGCGCTCACCGTGTAGTTCTTGGCCAGGTCGACTTCGAGTTGGGTCAGCCCCGCATTCCAGATAACCAGCGGTTCAAAATAGGTGCTGAGCCAGGTGAAGCCGCCAGTCGCGACTAGCGGGTTGAAGTTCTTGGGAAAACCGCCGGGGCCGACGTCAAAACCACCCGCAATGGTCTTTGGACTTTGCGCCTGCACAATGGTCGGCAGGCCGGTGCCGAACAGCAGCGCGGCAGCGATGGCTATCGTCTTGATGCGCATGGTTTCCTCCCTTGGCATTTTTCAGGTTGTGCGGTTTTTGGCGATAACTTGCTGGATACCTCTGTAGTGATCGTCGAGCCGGCTACGTGCCCGGTCAACATCCTTGGCGGCGACCGCCTCGACGATTTCATGATGATCGCGCCAGGTGGCGAGCGGCGTCGGATTGTCGAGATTGGTGAAATCCGAGGCCTTGTTGAACGCCACCCAAAAGATATCGATCAATGCGCTGAGCATGTGGTTGTTCTGGCAGCGGAACAGCATTTGATGGAATTGCTGGTCCTCTTCGGCAAAGCTCTCGCTGCGCTCCGCGCGCTGGCGCATGCTTTCGGTCAACCGGCGAAGCTCGTCGATGTCTTCGGCGCTGATCATCTCGATGGTCTTGGAGATCAGCCCGGTCTCGAGCACACGCCGAATCTCGCGCAGTTCCTCGACGTCGCGCAGCGAGTCCTGCAGGCCATAAGCCAGATTGTCGAGTAGTGGCTTGAAGGAGAATTCCTTGACGAACACGCCGATGCCACGACGCGTCTCCAGGATGCCGATCGATTCCAGCGCCTTGATCGCTTCGCGGACCGAATTGCGGCCAACGCCGAGCCGCTGCGCCAGGAAGGTCTCCGGGGGCAACGGGTCGCCTGCCTTGAGCCTGTTCGCCTCGATATAATTCCGCAGGCTCTCCTGGACGGTCACATGCAAAAGCGGTGGCCGGCTAAGCGGTTCGATCGACTTCAATACCGGCATCTTGTTTCCTGTTTCCACTGCTGTCCGACGCCGATAACCATTTCGCTTGAGAGGCTGACGACTTGTCCTATAACGACTTGTAGGATATCCTGCAAGTGCAGGAGGAAATATCAGGAGATGAAAATCGTTTTGGCCGGCATTAGCCATTGGCACGCCGACTTGCATCTCGATGCGGCGCGCGATGCCGGCGCTGAAATCATCGGCGTGTGGGATGAGGACGAGGCGCATGCAAGGGGCTTCGCAGCGCGCAACTCGCTGAGCGCGATTGCTGCATTCAAAGACGTTCTTGCAACACCTGCGGATCTGATCTTGCTGATGGGACATCCTTCGAACGTGCCGGCCAGGGCGCGCAGGATAATCGAAGCCGGAGTCCCGCTTATCCTCGAGAAGCCGGCAGCGACCGGCACGGCGCCGCTGATGCAACTGAGAGACCTAGCCCATCAACGAAAAGCCTTCGTCGGCGTGCCTTTGCCCAATCGCTTTGGCCCGGCGGTGATCGCCTTTGAGAGACTGCGAAGGGAAGGCCGCGCCGGCCAAGTCGCGCACGGCCATTTCCGCGTCGTCAACGGGCCGCCCGAGCGTTATGCTGCCGATGGTGTCGGCTGGGTGGTGGATCCCGCGATTGGCGGGGGCGGCGCATTGCGCAATCTGGGCATCCACGGTGTCGATGCAGCGCTGAGCCTGGCCAGTGGAGAGCTTCATCTCAAAGCTGTATCGATGGGCAACCGCATCCACAGGGCTCCGGCGTGGCGGCTTTCACGGCCGAGTATGGCGGCAAGGGCTACACCGACTGGCGCGAACTTCTCGAAGACAGCGGCGTCGATGCCGTCGTTATCGCTGCCCCGCACGCGCTGCATGCCGAAATGGCGATCGGCGCGGCCAAGGCCGGCAAGCACATTCTGCTCGAAAAGCCGATGGCGCGAACTGTAGCCGAATGCGATGCAATCAATGCGGCTGTGGCGCAGAGCGGCGTCAAGCTGATGGTCGCCCACCTCCTGCATTTCTCGAAACCTTGCATGGCAGCCAAGAAGGTCATCGAGGCAGGCGAGATCGGACGGCCGCTGATCGCGTCGAGCTGGATGATCAAGCTCTGGATGGAGCACAACCGGCGCGACTGGCACCTGCGCAACGCTACCGGTGGCGGCATGCTGATGACGGCCGGCATTCACGCGCTCGACCGTCTCGTCTGGCTGATGGATGACGAAGTCATCTCGGTGAGCGCCATGCTCGGCGCAAAATTCCATCAACAGGAAGCGGATGACACGTCGATGCTGGCGCTGCGTTTCAAACGTGGCGGCCTGGGCCAGGTGCAGAGTATTGGCTATCGCAACGGTGCGGTCGGCTTTGCGATGGATCTCGTCTGCGAGCGCGGCACGCTACGCATCGACATGGATCGCGGCACGATGATTGGTCGGGATACCGTGTGGACCGACCTGCCGGATTCGTTCGAGCCCGCCTGGATGCACAATGCGGTGAAACGCGAATGGGCAGCGTTGCGCGACGCCATCGTCGACGACAAGCCAGTACCGGTGACGGGCGCCTATGGGCGCAACCACATCGGCATCATCGAGGCAGCACACGCCTCGGACAAATCCCGCCGCGAGGAAACAATCGCTGATGCCGGCTGACATAGATACGATTGCCGAGGCCATCGCCGAGGCTCACAGAAACCCGCGTCGACGCGTACCGGGGTCGCGTTTGGTCGACCTGACGCGCGGCGATGCGATGGCCGTTCAAGGCGCGGTGTTGAAGCAGCTCCGAGAGCGCGTGCCCGTCGCCAAGGTGGCCATGCCGCCCGATGGTATCGCGATGGCTGCGCCGATCCCCGCCGGAATGGTTATCGACGATGGCGGAACGATCGAACTTGGCGAACGCGACCTCGCCGGGCTCGAGATCGAAGTGGCTGTCAGGCTCGGCGCCGACCTGACGCCTGAGATCGCCAAAGCTGGCCGCTCGGCCGTGTTGCAGACCATCCAGCATTTCATTCTCGGCATCGAGCTCATCGGCTCTCGCATCGACGACCGGACCAAAGCCGGCCCGTTCGGGCCGCTGGCCGACAATATGGTCACAGGCGGTTACGTCATCGGCAGGCAGACACTGGCGCAAGCGCCGAAGGTCGACGGGATGGCGATCACGCTTTCCAGCGACGGAGCGATCAGCCAGCGCGAGACCGCCAAATACCCGTTTGGCGACGCCCTTTCTCCCATCATCGCTTTCGCCGGAATGGCCGACGATCATTTCGGCAGCTTCAAAAAAGGCGTGGTAATCACCACCGGATCGTTGTCGCCGCTGCTGATCGTTCCAAGGAGGGGTCGCATAGAGGTCAATCTTGGAGACTTCATGCCGCTCTCCTTCACGCTGCGCTAGTCGGACCATGAGTGATCATCTCTCCGCCCTCCCCGAACACGCGCCGCGCGGCATCTGGGGCGCCGTGATGCTGGCCGTGGGCCTGGATGGCAATATCGACTGGAGCGCCACGCAAGAAACCGTCGCGCGGCTGTGCGCATCCGGCGTTCACGGCGTCTATTCCAACGGCACGGCATGTGAATTCCATTGCCAGACCGAAGCAGAATTCGACCGGCTGAGCGAGATAGTGGCGGCAGTCGCCGGTGCCGCGAGAATCCCATTCCAGATCGGCATCAGCCAGTCCAATCCGCGAGTTGCATGCGAGCGATTGAAGCGGGTTGCGGGATTGGGACTCTCGGGAGTGCAATTCACCTTGCCGGACTGGTGGCCACCAAGCGACGAAGAAGTGCTGCGTTTCGTCTCGGGCTTGGCCGAGGCAGCGCCGAGCACTCCTCTGGTGCTCTATAACCCGCCCCACGCCAAGCGGCGGCTGACTCTAGAAAGTATTGCCGCATTGGGCACCGCGGTACCCTCGCTTGTCGGGGCAAAACTCCCCGGCGGCGACGCCAGCTGGTACGCCGGGATGCGGCGCGAACTGTCGGGCCTTTCGGTGTTCGTGCCAGGCCACACGCTGGCAACCGGTTACGCGAACGGTGCGCATGGCAGTTATTCGAACATCGCCTGCCTTAGCCCGAAAGGCGCACTGCAGTGGTGGGCGCAGATACGAGCCGGGGAACAAGCGGCCTTCGAGATGCAAGCACGCGTACAGGCCTTTCTCGCGGACCACGTCCTACCATTTCGGGCACGCTACGCCGTCAGCGACGCCGCCCTCGACAAGGCAATGGCGGCAGCCGGCAGTTGGAGTTCGATCAGGGCCCAGCTATTGTGGCCCTATTCTTCGGTCCCCGACGAGGACATCCCACCGCTGGCGACGGCGGCACGCGTTGCCTTCCCTGGATGGTTCTAGCATGGCGCGCTTGCCGAATGGTACCGACGGGGAGATTTTGGCGATATGGGGCAGCTGCGGCTGCTTTTCGTACTCGGGCGCTATGCGCGATCAGGAAAGTCGGCGTGACGATCTCGATGTTTTCCTTGCCGGCCTTCAACGCCACCGACTCTGCGCCGACACGGTTTGGTCGGCTCGGCTTTCAGTCGCGGTGAAACCGCGGCCTGGCGGCATCCATCGGGCTGGCGGTCATGTTCGTGGGGTTCGAGAACTCACCATGGAATGCCGACGGAGGAATCGCGCGCGACAACGCTGAGCGCGGCGCTGCCATGGCCCGCGTAGCCGCTAGTTATGCGGAGCGGCCACTTGCATCGGCTCATCAGGCCATGGTCTCGTTGGAATTGCGTCAGCTGACCAGTGTCCCATTTTGTCCATGAGCACCCTCAATTCGGGCTGAGGCGCGACCCAGGAAATTCGAAAGCTTCCAAGAACCCCAGGCAAATGGATGCCGCCTCGGACATTGAGCTCACGGCTATCGCCGCGAACGTCCGCGATGGAGCGGCCAATATCGCCGGCAAAAGAGCGTCCGAATTGGACTGTCGGCGGCTCCGTCGTGGGAAACAAAAAAAGAAGAGAAGCAGAACTTTCACGTGCGATTTTTGCACAGGACGCTGCGCGACCGAAACCGAGCGCCAGGTCGATCGCGGTGAGACCCCGACCAAGTCCCGCATAGCTCGCCTGAAAATGTTCGGCGAACTCATCGACCTTCATATCGACGACATGTGCGATGTAGGCAAGTCCCCTCGCCGCTCCAAGGCCGCAGCCCTGGATATGTGCCGATGTGGATTTCAGCCTCGTCCAACCATACCCGTGGCACGCCATGTGCCAAGAAATCCTTGCGCAACCGGCGCACGAACGGTTTGTCGATACCCGTATGGCGGAGAAAAAGACCGTGATAGTTGTCGTTACCAGGGTCCGCTTTCTCCACGCCAGGCTATCGCCCACAAGCTGGGTCTGAGCCTCTTGTGAAGAGGCAGCGTCAGCAGCCAGCCCGTCGTCGCCCCGAAGCTTACCTTGCCGCCCAGGCTTTAGCCTTCGGGCGTCGCAGCGATCGAGGCATAGCCTTCGCCAGGAATCCTTCAATTGCAGCCGGCCGATCCTATTCGCGATCGCATGCCGTGCAAGCGATATCGGCCCGCCTCAAGCGATACCGGCAGCAATCGCGATGAAATGCTGTCGATGCCGGTTGCACTGTCCAGCTTACTGCAGTTTGGCCTGCAGGGCATTGACATCGTCGGTGGTCATTTCACCATCGGTGGTCACTTTGCCGTCGACAATCTTCCACAACCGGAACGGACCGGTGATGTCGCCGAATTTGTCGAAGGCGACCGGACCGATGACGCCTTCATAGCGGATCGGTTTGCCGTCCTTGATCAGGCCGAGTGCCTTAGCGAACTCCTCCTTCCCGGCAAAGATCGGCGTGCCGGCCGGGTCGACCGCCTTGTATATGGCATCCCTGATCTTGGCCGGATCCTCTGAGCCGGCTATGGCAATGGCAAGGCCAACGATGGCGCCGGCATCATAGGAGCGGTCGGCCGCCGGATTCGAGGGCTCGATACCGGAGAACGCCTTGTAGTTTTTGGTGAAATACTCGGTCGATGCGGTCGGGCTGGTGCCGGACGATGTGCCATAGGCATCCTTCAAATAGTCGGCACCGACCGACTCAATGAAGTCAGGGCTGTTCATGCCGTCATTGAGCAGAAATTTCTGCACGCCCCCTTGCGATATCCAGGTGCGGGCGATGGTGGCGCCATCGACCGGCGTGCTGACGAGATAAAGTCCGTCCGGCTCGCCTCCCATCGCTGCCGTCACTTCCGAGGCATAGCTCGACTGCTTCTCATTGTAGGGCGTGTCGGAAACGATGGTGCCGCCGAGCGCTTTATAGGCGCGCGAGAATTCGGCCACCATGTTGACGCCGAAATCGTTGTTGACGTGAATGATCGCCAGCTTTTTGAAGCCCCTGTCGAGGGCGTATTTGGCCGCGGCCACGCCCTGCAGCGCGTCCGAGGTGATGGTGCGGAAGAAGATGCCGTTGGTCTTGCCCTCGCGGCCGAGTGCCGTCAGCGTCGGCGAGGACGAAGCCGGCGAGACCTGGACGATCTTGGCCGGCGCGGTGACCGAGGTCAGAATCGGGATCGACACCGAGGAGATGATGCCGCCGATGATGGCCGGCACCTTCTTGACCTGTACCAGCTGGGTCGCGGCATCGACCGCGATGTTGCCCTGGCTCTGGCTGTCGCGCGTGTCGGTGACGAGATTGCAGCCGCGCACGCCACCGGCGTCGTTGATGTCGCGGAAGGCCATTTCGACAGACTTGGCGCCGGCCTGGCCGTATTCGCCGGCGGGACCGGTCAGTTCCATGACGAGGCCGACGGTGATCTTGCAATCGGCGGCCTGCGCGGCGCTGGCAATCGTGACGAGAGCGAGCGCGGTGGTGAGTTGGAATATCGTCTTTCTCATTGTTGTTCCCCTTGAGTTACACGAACTGGTTTGACGTCTCGAAAGTGTCAGTGTTCCGGCACCTGCAGCCAGGTTTCATGCAGATGCCGCCATTGGACGCCATTGGGCGCCGATGAACTGGTGGTGAAGACGGCACTCGACTGGCGGCGGCTGTGCTTGCCGCCACGCAACTGCGCCTCGACATAGAGGATGACGATCGTGTCGCCGTCCTGCCAGCCGGGCTTGATGTCCTCGATCGAGATGGCGAAGCCATCGTCGCATGTGGCGCGGCTGGCGCGGACATGGTCAACGACGGCCTTACGGTCGAGGATCTGGCCGGTTGGTGCGATCATCGTCAAGCCTTCCCCCATGGCGGCTTCGAAGCGGCCGAAATGCACTCTATCGGCGCGCGCAGCAACGAACCAGTCGGCGAAGAAGCGATGCAGGTCGATGACTTCGGCACTGGCCCGCGAAAACAGCTTGCCGTCCATCGTTTTCAAACCCGGCCCGCGTTGAGATTGTAGTGCATGATCGAGCCGTGGCGGCCGTGGCGGTCACGCTCCAGCGCATAGACATCGCCCTCGATGCCGGCGCCTTGCGCGATGACGGCAGCGATCCGTGCGCGGTCGTCGGCATCGAGTTCGATGTCCATGATGTTCGCATTTGCCAATGCATGCGCCTGGTTGCGGGCACCGACGATCACGGCGGCCACTCGCGGCTGCTCCAGCACCCATGCGCTGGCGATGGTGGCAATGTCGGCCCGATGGCGATCACCGACGGACTTGAGCGCCCGCAGCATTTGCTGGAACAGATCCCAGCCGCCGAAATCATCGATAATCAGCTTGTATTTGACCAGCGAGCGGTTTTCGAGCGGCGTGGTGGGTTCGGCCACGCCAAGCCATTTCTCACTGAGAAAGCCGCCGGCCACCGAGCCGTAGCAGAGGAAGCTGACGCCGTTTGTCTTCGCAACTGCGGCGAGGCTGTGCGCAGGCCGCTGGTCGAGCACCGAATATTGCAGCTGCTGGCTGACCACCGGGATGCCGGCGGCCAGGATTTCAGCGAGCCGGGGCGTGTCGAAATTGGTGGTGCCGAGATTGTGCACCTTGCCCTCGCATCGAAGCTCGTCCAGCCAACCCATTGCTTCGACGTAACGAGGCTGCGCATAGTCCCACCAGTGGAACTGCACGAGATCAAGCCGCTCGGTCTTCAGCCTGAGCAGCGACTGGTCGACGATGCCCCTGATATAGTTGCGGCTGATGGTGGCCAGCCGCTCGAGGTCGGGCACCAGCTTGGTGTGCACCTTCATCCTGGCCGCTGCATCCAGGCCGCGCTCATCGGCCAGCCGCAGGCGGGCGGCGCCGATCAGTTCCTCGACGCCGGTGTAGATGTCGGCGCAGTCATAGGTCCAGATGCCGGCATCGAAGGTAGCGATGAGGTCGGCCACCGCCTGGTTACCGTCGATGGCGCCATGGCCGCCGGCGAGTTGCCACCCACCGCGAATGACGCGCGAGATCTTGTAGCCTGGGCCGAGATCGAAGGTCTTAGCACTCATCCCTCGTTATTCTCCTTCGGCAGCGGCTCGGCCGTGGTTTCGGCATGGCTGAATCGCCGCTTGGCCAGTCTGACGATCCTGAGCCGACTGGAGCAATTGGGGTCGGGACAAGCGATCTCGGCGTCCGAGGTCATCCAGTCATTCTTCTGGGTCGGGCGCTGCTTTGCCGCAAGCAGCGGCAGCACGGCGGCAAGCGAATAGATCGAAAAACCTTGCCCTGCCGGCATCGACAGCGTTTCGCCCTTGAGCTCGAAATAGTCGCCGGCCTTGGCGCCGCAATAGATCGGCTTGCCTTCGGGGACGATCGCCTCGACGCGAAGATCGAAGAGCTCGAAGCTGTCGTCGGTCATGTCAGGCCTCCACCACGATGAAGCTGATATCGCAGGCGCCGTTGCGGCGGATCGCCCCGCATGCGGCGGCGAACTGATCGCTCTCTTCGGCGCGCACCTGCGCCACCACGCTGCCGGCCAGCCAGCCGATCGGGAACAGAAGCCGCGCCCCTTGCCCGTAGAACAGGCCGATGTCGAAGATGGCATTGGGGTTGCCACCCCACATGTGCGGCGGCACGTAGGACAAGACGATATCGCCGGGCTGCGGCGTGAGCGTCGCGTTCTCCGCCGGCAGCGGCCGGGCATAGGCTTGGCCTTCCAGGTCGGCTGATGGAACCGGACAGGAAATCTCAGGTCCAGTCCACATGGCGTGGATGCCTGGGACGACGCGTGGCGTGGCGAGATACGCCGTGAGAAAAGCGGCGTTTTCCGGCGCCTTCTCGGGCAGTAACAGCGCCGTGACGGCAAGCTTCGAGCGTGGCTCGGTGATCTGGATAGAGGTCATGTCTGATCTTTCCCAGCCGCGGATTGCAGCTTGCTGCGCAGGAAGGTGAAGGGCCGGCTGATGTCGGCGACCAGCGCGTCGCGCGCCGCCCGTGCGTCATGCGTGGCCAGCGCCTCGACAATGCGGCGGTGATACTGGGCGGTGTCGACCTCACCGGCTTCCGAGAAGGCATAGATAGCGACGCGGATGCATGGCCCCGATTGCAGCCACAGGCTCTCGATCATCGGGATCAGTACGGCCGAGCCACAGGAGCGGTAAATCTCGAAATGAAAGCTCTGGTTGAGCGTCACTTCGCGGTCGACATCTTTCTTGTGCTTCAGCGCCCGCATCTCATCCCATTCGCCGAGAATGGTTTCGATTGTGGAGATCTGGCGCGGTCCCATGCGAGCGGCGGCAAGCGCGATCGCCTCGCCTTCGATCAGGATGCGGGCTCGCAAGAGATCGTCGAGGCGATCCAGCGTGATCGGCGGCACGCGCACCGAACGGTTGGGCAACGCCTCCAGCGCCTTTTCCGTGATCAGCCGCCCGAGGGCCTCGCGCACCGGCATCGTCGAGGTGACCAGCGCATCGGCCAGACCGCGGATGGTCAGCACCTGGCTTGGTTCGAACAGGCCGCCAATCAAGGCCCGTCGCAGTTCGGAATAGACGCGATCCTGCACCGTTTCGCGGCCTACCGGCGCAAGCTGGGCCGCGATCGCCTCGTTGTTCCTTTCGATGGCAGTCTTGTGCATGGAATTCCGCTCTGGGCCCGGTTTTCGGCTTGCGGAGGAAATTAAAGCCGAATAGCGTGATCAAAGCAAGTGTGATCACAAATCAAAATCGGGAGGCGACGACGCGCGTCTTCGGCCAGAGGGTTTGATGAGCGAGGCAATCAGACGGCAGGGGCGGGAGAGCCGTGCGCCGGTCCTGACGGCAAGGAACGTCGTCAGGCGGTTCGGCGGTCTCGTCGCCGTCAACGATGTCTCCTTAGATGTCAAAGCCGGAGAAATCCTTGGCCTGATTGGACCGAACGGTGCCGGCAAGACGACCATGTTCGATCTGCTGGCCGGCAGCATATTGCCGAACAGCGGCGATATCTTTCTCAACGGCACGCGCATCTCCGGTGAAGCCGCTCACCTGCGCATCGGTCGAGGGCTCGGCCGCACTTTTCAGATTCCACGACCGCTACCCAACCTGACGCTGATCGAAAATATCATGCTGGCAGCGCAGGGACAGACCGGTGAACGGCTGCTCGCCAACTTCGTCACGCCTTGGCGAGTGGCGGCGCAGGAAAGAGCCGCCCGGACAAAGGCGCTCGAACTGCTGGAGCTCGTCGCCCTCACCCACCTCGCGTATGAGCCGGCGCGCGTGCTGTCCGGCGGCCAGCGCAAGCTGCTCGAACTCGCCCGTGTCATGATGGCCGACCCGGCGATCATCCTGCTCGATGAACCGGCGGCCGGCGTCAATGCGACGCTTCTGGAGGTCATCATCGATCGGATCCACGACATCAATGCGCGAGGCATCACCTTCCTGCTGATCGAACACAATATCGACATGGTGGCGCGGCTCTGCCACCGCGTCCTGGTGATGGCGAGCGGTCAGTTGCTCAGCGAGGGCACGGCGGAAGCAGTCGCCCGCGATCCGCGGGTCATCGAAGCCTATCTGGGAGGCGCCGCATGAGCGAGACCGTCCTCGATGTCCGCAATCTCGAAGCCGGCTATGAACCCGGCATGCCGATCGTGCGCGGCGCTTCGATCACGGTCGGCAAGGGTGAGATCATCGTCGTCCTCGGCCCCAACGGCGCCGGCAAGTCCACCTTCATCAAGGCGATCGCCGGCCTCGTCCCGATTACCGGCGGCACGGTTTTCCTGGACGGGAAGGACATCACCGCAGCACCCGCCCACACCATGGTGCGGCTTGGCCTTGCCTTCGTGCCGCAGACCGAAAACATCTTTCCGCTGATGTCGGTCGAGGACAATCTCAAAGTAGCCTGCGGCATCCTCGAGCGCCGGGAAATCCCCGCCCGCATCGAGGAGATGTATGCCGCCTTCCCCGACCTCGTCCGCCAGCGCCGCACCGCCGCCGGCAATCTGTCCGGAGGGCAACGGCAGATGCTCGCCGTCGCGAGGGCGCTGATCGTCCACCCCAAGGTACTGGTGCTGGACGAACCGTCGGCCGGCTTGTCGCCAAAATTCGTGTCGGTCGTGTTCGAGATGCTGGCCGGCATCCGCAGATCCGGCGTCACCGTTCTGTTGGTCGAGCAGAACGCCAAGGCAGCGCTTGCCATCGGCGACCGCGCTTATGTCCTGGTCGAGGGCAAGGACCGGCATGAGGGCGTCGCCTCCGAATTGTGGAGCGATCCGGTCGTCGCCGAACTCTATCTCGGCCAGCGCCCCCAGCATCACAAGGGAGGCGCGGCATGAGCCTGCAATTCATCGTCGACGGATTGCTGACCGGCTCCATGATCGGCCTCGGCGCCATCGGCGTGACGCTCACCTATTCGATCCTGCGTTTCTCCAACTTCGCCCATGGCGACTTCATGGCCTGGGGAACCTATGCGACGCTGGCCGTGGTCAGCGCCATCGGCGCGACCTTCGGCAAGGCGGCGCCGATCGGGCCACTGTCCTTCGGCTGGTCGCTGCTTGTCGCCCTGGTCGTCGGCATGGCGTTCACTGCCCTGCTGGCGCTGCTGCTCGACAAGGTGCTGTTCTCGCGGCTGCGCTCGCAAGGCCAGGCAATCATCGTCGTGATGGCGAGCTTCGGCGCCTCCATGGCGCTGCGCAGCCTGCTGGAGTTCACCTTCACCTCACGGCCGACCTATTTCAGCCGCGCGATCCAGATCGCCATGCCGATCGGCTTCGGCATCCGCATCACGCCTGACCAGATCGCCTTGCTGCTGCTGACCGCCGTGCTCGTGCTCGGCGTGCATCTGCTGATGACGCGCACGCAGACCGGCCGCTCGATGCAGGCGCTAAGCCAGAACGCGGCGCTGGCCCGCATTGTCGGCATCGACGTCGCCAAGGTGGTGCGCGTCACCTGGATCGTCGGCGGCTCGCTTGCCTGCGTGGCCGGCGTGATGATTGGCATTCTGGTGCAGATCCGACCGTTCATGGGCTTCGACATGCTGCTACCGATGTTCGCCGCCGCCATTCTTGGCGGCATCGGCAGCATCCCGGGCGCGGTACTCGGCGGCCTGATCATCGGGCTCGCCGAAGCCGGCGCGGTGCAGTTGATCGGTGCCGAATGGCGCGCCGCCGTCTCCTTCATCATCCTGATGGCGGTGCTGTTCGTGCGGCCGATCGGCCTTTTCGGAGTTGGGGAAAGATGATCGATCTCATCGGCTATGGCGCCTTCTTCCTGAGCACGGCACTGATCTTCTCGCTGGTCACGCTGGGGCTCAATTTGCAATGGGGGCTGACGGGCCTGTTCAATGTCGGCCTCGCCGGTTTCGTCGCCATCGGCGCCTACACATCGGCGCTGCTGACGACACCGGATGACCCCGCGCGCCTCGGCGGTTTCGGCCTGCCGATCCTTGCCGGCTGGGCCGGCGCCATGGTGGTGGGCGGCGTTGCCGCAGCCCTTACCGGCATAGCGACGCTGCGTCTGCGGTCTGACTATCTAGCGATCACCACGTTCGGTGTCGCGGTGGTCGTGCAACTGGTCGCACTCAACGCGCAGAAGCTGACCGGCGGGCCGTTCGGCATCGGTTTCATCCCGCGTCCCTTCGGCAGCCTCGCCGAAACTCCGCTGCTGTTCAATCTGTCGAACCTTGCTGTCGTCTCGGCTGTCACGCTGATCGCCTACCTGGCCTTGGAGCATCTGTCACGCAGCCCATGGGGCCGTGTGCTCAAGGCGCTGCGGGAGGACGAACGAGCGGCGATTTCGCTCGGCAAGAGCGCGCGCTTCTACCGCGTCCAGGCCTTCGCCGTCGGCGGCGCTATCATGGCGCTGGCCGGCGCACTTCAGGCGCATTTCACCGGCTTCATCGCGCCGGACAATTACCTGCCGATCCTGACCTTCCAGGTCTGGGTGATGCTGATCGTCGGCGGCTCGGGCAGCAATCTCGGTGGCGTCATCGGCAGCATCTTGGTCTGGGCGATCTGGGCTGGATCAGGCACGCTGACCAGCTTTCTCTTCCCGCCGGAGCAGCAGGCTCGCGCCGCCTCGCTGCAGATCGTCGCCATCGGCGTCATGCTCTGCGTCATCTTGCTGGTCCGGCCGAACGGACTGTTCGGCGACAGGCCAAAGCGGCCGCGCTTCGGCAAACGGGCGAAGCTGGCCGCTGCCAAGAGCGGCTCTGGCTCATGAATGCCGCGATCCGGCAGGACGCACATGGCACTTCGCTCTGGCATGCCGTCAGCCGCAGTCATGGCGAGCGGCCTCCCCTGCATGGCGAGATCGATACCGACCTCGCCATTGTCGGCGGTGGTTTCTCCGGCCTTTCGACTGCGCTGCACGCCGCCGGGAAAGGACTTTCCGTGGCCGTTCTCGAAGCCGAAATCATTGCCTGGGGCGCGACCGGCCGAAATGCCGGTTTCGTCGTGCCGAACTTCGCCAAACTGGATCCGGACAGCATCCTTGCATATCTCGGCCCCAAACGAGGCGAGAGGCTGATCGATTTCGCCGCCAGCAGTGCCGACCTCGTGTTCGGCCTGATCCGACAGCATCGTATCGACTGCGACGCGGTGCAGAACGGATGGATCCAGCCGGCGCATTCGCCGGCCGCCCTGGAGAAGGTTAAATCCCGTGCCGGACAATGGGCGCGGCGCGGCCGACCCGCCGTCACCCTGGACCGGCGAGAAGTCGAAGCTCTGACCGGCGCGCGCGGCTATGTCGGTGGATGGATGGATCGTTCAGGCGGTGTGCTCAATCCCGTCGCCTATGCACGCGGATTGGCCGACGCGGCGGGAAGCGCCGGCGCGCGGATTTTCGAACGGACGCGTGTCACGTCGGTTGATCGAAGGGCCGATGGCTGGGCGCTTAAAACGCCAACCGGCACGGTGCGCGCGGCCAGGGTGCTAATCGCCACCAATGCCTATGGCGGATCGCTCAATCCGTTGCTTGAGCGGACTTATTTCCCGCTGAAAGTTTTCCAGATCGCGACGCGGCCCCTGCCGCGCGACATCCGCATGCGTCTGCTTCCCGGTGGGCAAGGCGTCGGCGACACCCGACGCAATCTCTTCACCTTCCGCTTCGATGCCGACAACCGGCTGATCAGCGGCGGAATGCATATTCTGGGCCCCGGCGCCGATACGCGTGTGCCGCAAACGATCTGGCGGCGGCTCTCTGCGCATCTGGATCTGCCCGATCTGCCCCCGCTCGCCTATGGCTGGTCGGGGATGGCTGCCGTCGAACCGGATTTCCTGCCGCACCTCCTGGACCTCGGCCCCGGCCTGATCGCCGGCCGTGCCTGCAATGGACGCGGCATCGCCATGACGACGGCGATGGGCAAGATACTGGCCGATTGGGGCGCTGGAACCGATGCCCGCGACCTGCCGCTGCCTTTCGCGCCGCCGGCGCGGATCCCGTTCCACGCCCTGTTGCGGCATGCGCCCAACATGCTGCTCGGCTGGAGCATGCTGCGCGACCGGATGGACGAGAAGGCATAGACCGAACCGTGCCTGCCGCGCGATCAATGCGCTGCCGCGGTCGTGTGTTGCGCCGGCACGCCCTTGGCCCCGACCGACAGCTGCGCGGTCGCGATCGTTGCGCCATGATAGGCGAAGTCGGTGATGATGACGCCGTTACCACCACCGTACGTCCAACGCATCGCGCATGGCAGGCTGGTGTTTTCGATCGGCATCGGGCAGACGGGTGGTATCGTCAACCCCGCCGCCTTTTCCTATAGCTACGACCGGCTGCGTTTCACGAAGCCGGTGTTCATCGGCGATACGATCCGCACGCGCACCACCACCACGGCCAAGGAGGACGACGTAAAGCGCCCCGGTTCAGGACGGGTGACCGAGCGCTGCGAGGTCATCAATCAGCGCGGCGAAGTGGTGCTGGCGGCCGACCACATTTAAATCATCGAGCGCAAGCCGGCATGAGCTCAGAATTCACGAACCGGTGGCGCGCGCGGTGATGCGTTCCAACCCCAGCAGCAGAACCAATGTCGCCACCACCAGGATCATGGTGAGTGCCGCGCCGACAAAAATATCGCCACGATCGGTGAGGCTGAAGATCGACACCGGCAGCGTCACCCAGCCCGGCGGATAGACCATGACCGTGGCGCCGAGTTCCCCCATCGACAGCGCGAAGCTGAGGCCGAACGCAGCGACCAGATAGGGCGCCAGCAGAGGCAGCGTGACGTGCCAGAGGCGGTAGACCGGACGGGCGCCAAGGCTCGACGCCACCTGTTCGAAATCGGGCGAAAGCCGTGCCAGTCCGGCCGAGACATTGCCGAAAGTGAAAGCCGAGATCAGCACGAAATGCGCGATCATGACGATCGCTACCGTGCCGTTGAGCACAAGCGGCGGATGGCTGAACGCAACCAGCAGGCCAAGCCCGACGGATACCGAAGGCACCGCGCTGGGGACAAAGAACAACAGGCCAAGCAGCCGCTTCAAGGCATGCCCCTGAAGGCGAAGCGAAAGGGCAGCCCAGGTGCCGCTGACCAGCGCCAGGGCGCTGGCCAGGAAGCCGGTGATAAGACTGGCCTTGACCGAATTCCAGGCCGCGCCCTTGACGACGTCGGCGTAGTGCTCCGTCGTCAAGCCATTGGGCAGCACACCGTTCCATTGGTCGGCGAGACTGGACAAAAGAATGACCGCCAGCGGCGCCAGGAACAGCACGCCGAAGATCAGCGCGAAGAGCATCCACAGCACGATTCGACCAGGGCGCGACCAGACCAGCATGACTAGGCCCCCAGCCGGCCGGCGGCGAAGCGGTATAGGCCGAACAGGCCGAGCGACAGCGCGATGTTGACCACGGCGATGATGCAGGCGACCTGATAGGCCGATTCCTGGATCGCCTTGCCGTAAATCAGCAGCGGCAGCGTGATGACGCCCTTGGCGCCGATGAACAACACGATGCCGAATTCGTTGACGGTGAGCAGCAGGCACAGGCTCCCGCCGGCGATGAGCGCGGGCACCGCGGCCGGCAGGATGACTTGACGGACGATGCGGAAAGGCCTGGCGCCCAACACACTTGCCGCTTCGATCTGGCCACGATCGACCAGCGAGAAGGCGGCGAGCAGCGGCCGCAGGATGAAGGGCGTGTAGACGGTGACTTCGGCCAGCACCACGCCCCAAGTCGAATACAGGAAATGGACCGGCGGCAACGGTAGCGAGAAGGCCTTCATCAGCCCGGTATTGAGCATGCCGGCCGAGCCGTAGAGGAAGGTGAAAGCCAGCGTCATCAGGAAGGTCGGCAGCGCGATGAAGGTGTCGATCAGCCGGGCGACGAAGCCACTGCCGGGAAACGGCACGAAAGCCAGGATCAACGCCAGCACAAGACCGACGATGAGGCATCCGGCCGTGGCGGCGACCGAGATCGTCACCGTATTGATCAGCGCGTTGAGGAAGAAGCGCGAATGCAGGACGCGGGCGATCTCGGCGACATTGGCGACGCCGCTGTCATCAAGGAAGGCCTGGCGGGCAATCAGCGCCAGGGGATAGAAGAACAGCAGCGCCAGTAGGGCCGCCGGCGGCACGATCCAGAATTTGCCGGGTTCTCTCCTGATCGTCGGCGCACGAATGGCGACAGCCTCAGACACCGGCGTCTTCCGGAAGCAGCGACGTATCGGCCGGTGCGAAAAACAGCGGCATCCTGGCGCCGGGTTCCGGCAAGGCCATGGGCAGTTTCGTTGCCGAGACGCGCACCGGCGTGCCGTCGACATCGAGCACGAGGTGGGTGAGTTCGCCCTGCCAGTGCACTTCCCTGAGTGTGCCGACAATGCGGTTGGTGTGCTCGCTGTCGGCCGTCAGGCTGAGATGCTGCGGCCTGATACAGAGCAGGCTCTTGTCGCCGGCCTTCTCGTCGCGACCGGCGCCGGTGAGCACAGCATCGCCATGCCTTGCCGTGGCAAAGCCTTTCGACCCGACAGGCTCTTCAACCGTCACCGGCAGAAGGTTGGCGCGGCCGAGGAACTCGGCGGTAAAGCGGTTTGGCGGACGGCGGTAGAGTTCCGTCGTCGGTCCGTGCGAACAGACCCTGCCGTCGCGCATGATGGCGATCTTGTCGGCAAGGGTCAGCGCCTCGGTCTGGTCGTGGGTGACATAGAGGATCGTCAGGCCCGGCAGGCTGCGGTGCAGCCGGGCGATTTCCTCGACCATGTTGCGACGGATCTGCGCGTCGAGCGCCGAGAGCGGTTCGTCGAGCAGGAGCACGCGCGGCCGCACCGCCAGTGCCCGTGCAATCGCCACACGCTGCTGCTGGCCGCCCGAAAGCTCGCGCGGATAGCGCCTGGCAAAGGCAGACATGCCGACCGTGCCGAGTGCATCCTTGACCCGCTCGGCGATCAGCGCCTTGTCGGCGCCTTGTGCCCTGAGGCCGAAGGCAACGTTGTCCTCGACCCTCATATGCGGAAACAGCGCATAGTTCTGCACCACCATGCCGAGACCACGCTCGTAAGGCGGTAGGTCGGTGACGTCGGTGGCGCCGATGCGGATGCGGCCGCTTGCAGGCCGCACGAAACCGGCCACGGCCCGCAAGGCAGTGGTCTTGCCCGAACCGGAAGGGCCGATCATCGCCAGGATCTCGCCCGGTGCGATGTCCAGGGTCAGTGGATGCAGCACGACAAGCGCGCCATAGGCGACGCTGACGTTGTCGAAGTGGACGTTGGAACCGGCGCCGCGAACCTTCGCGACGTCGATATCCATAACGCTGGTACCCGTGAAGGCGACGGCCGACATGGCGTTGTTCTCCCGACTGGTTTCCTTGGGGATCAACTTCCGGTCGCTTCGTTCCACTTCTTGACGTAGTCGGGAAGCTTAGCCAGCGCGTCATCCCAGTTCGGCGACCAGATGGTCAGGCCCTTCATCGCCTCCTGCAACTTGGCGAAATTGGCATCGGACGGCTTCACGTCCTTGCGGGCGGGCATACCTATGGCAATGGAGCTCACCGTCGACTGCGCATCCTTCGACAGCAGGAAGTCGATCAGCTTCTTGCCGTTGTCGGCGTTCGGCGCACCGGTGACCAGGCCGATCTCATAGGGCAGCGCGAAGGTGGAGCGGGTGCCGTCCGGCCCTGCGGGCCAGAACACCTTGATGTTCGGATTGCCTGCCATCTGCGACATGTTCATCTGCAGGTCGCCATTGGCGACGTGCAATTCGCCCTTGTTGACGAGCGCGGTCAGCTTGCCGGTCGAGGCGGACGGGCCGACATTGTTTTCCTGAAGCTTCTTCATGAACGCGAAGCCGGCATCCTCACCGCCGAAGGCGTGGATGATTTGCAGCATGACGGCGGTGCCGTCGCCGGCCTGGCCGGGCGTCGAATACTGGATCTTGCCCTTGAATTTCGGATCGAGAAGGTCGTCGTAGCTCTTCGGCGCTTCCGGGAGCGCGGCGCTGTTGTAGATGAAGTTCATGTAGTTGTTGACCAGCGGCCGGTACTTGTCAGTGCCGCCGTCGATCTGGTCGGCGCCTTCGGGCTTGTAATCCTGCAGCAGGCCGTCGGCGGCAGCGCGCTGGATGAAGGGCGGCAAGGTCACAAGCACGTCGGCCTGCGGGTTCGACTTTTCCTTGGCGACGCGCTCGACGACGCCGCCTGAACCTGCCTCGATATACTGCACGGTGATGCCGGTGGCCTTGGTGAAAGCGGCGAATTCGGTCTCGTACCAGCTGCCGTTGCCGTCATGCAGGCCATCGGCGGAATAGATGGTGACGACGCCGTCGGCGAGTGCCGGTCCGACGAGAGCGGCCGACGCGAGCAATGCGGCAAAAGCCACGACCATGGTTGCGTTTCGTGATTTCATGACCAGTTCCCCTTTATGATTGAAGGCACATTCTGCGATGCACTAGGACCGATCGGTCTCGGTCTCTGACAGACGTTGAGCCGATTGGATGTCGCCGTCGTGACAACTCTGAGGACTGGCCATCGATAAGTAAAATCTATTTATTTTATGACAGGAAAAATTCCTCTGATATCTGTCATAGAACCGTCGCATACATGTCGTGGACGTATTTAGAGCCCTTCGAAACTTGCGCCAGCTAGGCTGCGACGGCTGAAGCGGAAGGATAATCAGGAGAATAAAACACCTGCCGTCTGCGCCCGCAGACGAGGATCAAACGAGCGGACCGTCACCGGACGCCCCTCCAGGATTTCGAAGCAGCGCGCGAGCGTGTCCTCTTCAAGCCGGCGCATCGCTTCCACCGTGAAGAATGTGAGATGCGGAAAGAGGATCACATTGTCGCGGCCGAACAATGCGCTCGTCGGATGGCCGGATTTCGCCAAAGGTTCGACCGAATAGACGTCGAGCCCGGCGCCGGCTATGCGCCCGGCGAGGATCGCCTCGACGAGTGCCGCCTCGTCGATCAGCGCGCCGCGAGAAACGTTGACGATGATGGCGGAAGGTTTCATGCAAGCGAGTTCGGCCTTGCCGACCAGGCTGCGCGTCTTGTCGTTCAGCACGCAATGGATGGAAACGAAGTCGCAGCGTCGCAGCATCGCCTGAAGGTCTTCGACCTTCTCGATGCCGGCAGCGTGCATCGTCGCCGCATCGACGCCTGGGTCGAAACCAAGAACCCGCGCGCGAAACCCTTGTCCGGCCATGCGCGACATGCTGCGGCCGATCTTGCCGCAACCAATGAGTCCCAGCGTGGCGCCCGAAATATCGCGCCCAAGCCAGCGCTGCGCGGGCCAGATCCAGCCGTCGCGCGAAACCGCCGCCGTGATCGCAGGCAGCCGCTTCGCCAGCGCGATCATCAGCGCAAACGCGCCCTCGGCGACGGTCTCTTCCGCATAGTCGGGAACATTGACGATCGGAATGCCGCGCCGCATCGCCGTCTGGATGTCTATGGCATCGATGCCGACGCCATATTTGACGATGCCCTTGAGCTTTCGCGCCGCCTCGATGACACGCCCGGTGACCGGCGTGTAGCACATCAGGATGAGGTCGGCATCGGCAACCGCCGCCATGAGCTCGGCTTCGGGAATGCCATCCGGCAGCGTGACGAGCTCGATGTCGCGCGCTCTCAAGCCCGCGTCAATGCCCGGGCATTCGAGCTCTCTGTCGGTGCGGACAGCCTTCATCCGGCTCAGGCCGCCAGCACGGCGGCTTCGACGATGTCGAGCGCCCGATCGAGATCGGCGCGCGCAATCACCAGCGGCGGCGAGAGCGTCAGCACATTGCCCTGGCTGATCTTGAAGCTCAGGCCCTGGTCGAGGCAGCGATAGTAGATCTTCTCGGCAAGCGCACGCGCCGGCGTCTGGCTCGCCTTGTCCTCGACCACCTCGACGCCGAACATCAGCCCCCTGCCCCTGACATCGCCGACGAAAGGCGAGCGCTGCATGAGGTCGTTCATCCGCGCGAGCGCTTGGGTGCCGAGTTCGGCCGAGCGCTCGACGAGCCCTTCCTCGCGAATGATGGCGATGGTCGTCAGCGCGGCGCGCGCGGTGACGGGGTTCTTCTCATGCGTGTAGTGGCCGATGGCATAGTCGCCGGCGACATCGAGATCGCGCCGTGCGATCACCGAGGCGATCGGCAAGATGCCGCCGCCGAGCGATTTGCCCAGCACCAGAATGTCTGGCGTGACGCCATCATGTTCGGAAGCGAAGAATTTTCCGGTCTTGCCGAGCCCGGTCGGAATTTCGTCGAAGATGAGCAGCGTGCCATGCCGGTCGCAGGCTTCGCGCACTGCTTTCCAGAAGCCAGGCGCCGGCACCAGCGGCGTTGCCCGCATCGGTTCGGCGATGAAAGCGGCGAAGTCGCCTTCGCGTCCCAGCACGTACGCGATCATGTTGGCGCACACGCGGGCGGAATCCTCTAGCGATTTAGTCCCGTACGGGCAATTGTGCGGCGCCCAAGGCGCGACATGCTCGGTGCCGGGCAGAAGCGGCCCCGCAATGCCGGAGCGGAACGTCGCCTCGCCGCCGACACTGGAAGCGCCGAAGCCGGCGCCATGAAAGGCATCCCAGAAGGACAGCGTCTTGAACCGGCCGGTCGCCGCGCGCGCCAACTTCAGCGAGACTTCGATTGCGTCGGAGCCGCCCGTCGTGAACAGCACTTTGCCGAGATCCCCCGGCGCCAGCCTGCCGAGCGTCTCGGCCAGTTCGATCGCCGGCTCGCAGGTAAAGCGTCGCGGCGAGAAGGGCAGTTCATCCATTTGCTTGCGGATGGCTTCCTTAAGCCGCGGATGGCCGTAGCCGATATGGTGGATGCTGTTGCCGTGGAAATCCATGTAGCGGCGTCCGGCCGTGTCCTCGATCCAGATGCCTTCCGCCTTGGCAATGGCCATGACGCAGGGGCTGGAAAGGCTCTGGTGCAAGAAGGCTGCCGCGTCGCGCCGCAGGAGTTCCTGTGACGGTGCGTGGCCCTGCTTGGCGCCCCATTCCTGTCGCGCCGCCGCTTTGTTGGATTCTCCTTCGGTATGGACGATCGTCATTGGCCGAACAATTCCACGATGGTTTCCTCGCCAAGCCCGAAACCGGTGCTGGCGCCGGTGCCGCTGGTGACGATCACCAGCCGGACATCTTCATGCGGGGTCTCGCGCAACACCGCATTCTGCGCTGAAGCGTAATATCCCGTCCAGCGCCCAAGCACGTTCGGCACCTTGCCGAACAACGTCTTGAACTCATCAAGGATCAATTGGTCGACGGCTTCCGATCCGAACGGATCGAGCGTCAGTCCATAGTGATGGGAATCGCCGACGACCAGCGAGCCATCGGCACTCTGCACGACGATCAGGTGAACGCCGTTGGCCAACGCGGCCCCGCGCTGTTCGCCCAGCTTGCTTCGCAATGCGCCGGCCTCAGGAAGGCCGGCAAACCCGCCATAACGCAACAGGCTGAGATCGGACATCAGCGCCGACTGGAGGCGAAAGCCGGGATCGGCTAGGCGCAGCATCTGCAGCTTGCAGCGCTGCACGCCGTACTTGCCGATCAGTTCCGGATAGAGTGAGCTGAAATCGTCACCGGGACAGACGACGACCTTTTGCGCTTGAACACGTCCCGCGCTGGTCTCGACGAAGGGCGGCGCGATCTCGGTCGCCGACACACCGGTGCGGAACACAACGCGAAACTTCTCGGCAAGATACGATGCCAGTAGCGGCAGCACCTCACGCGACTCGACGCGCAACTCGAACGGGCTGGAGAGGCCGCCGATGATCGCCTTCTGGTCAAGGCCGGGCTGATGAGCGACCGCCTCACGCGCGGTCAGAAGCTTGCACTCGCCGCCATGCTCGCCGGACTTGAAATTCTCGAGCAGCGCAAGCGCTTCCGGGCGTTGCGCCGCGATCAGCTTGCCGCGATGCAGGATTTCGATCCCCGCCTCGTTCGCAAGCTGGAGCCAGATCTCGCGGCTGCGCTCGGCCAGGCGGCGCGACGGCCCAGGCTCCTGTCCGGTGACGACGACGAGGCCGAAATTGCGGATCGAGGCGCCGTTGGACTTCTGGTCGCGATCGATGACGACAACGCGCAAGCCGCGCTGCGCCGCGGCCAACGCATGAGCCAGCCCGACAATGCCGGAACCGACGACCGCAAGGTCGAAACTGTCCGTCACGGCGCTTACCACGGCAAGGAGAAAGTCTTCACATTGGTATAGCTCTTCATCGCCTCGATGACCCCTTCCTTGTAGCCATTGCCCGAATCCTTGATGCCGCCGAAGGGCGACATCTCGATCCGGTAGCCCGGCACTTCCCATATATTGACAGTGCCGACCTGCAGACCGGCGATGTATTTCTGCATGCGGGGAAACGAGTTGGTGCAGACGCCTGACGACAGGCCGAAGGCGGTCGAGTTGGAGAGCGCAATGAGTGCCTCGTCATCGTCAGGCGCGCGCACGATCGGGATGATCGGCCCGAAGGTTTCTTCCATCACCAGTTCCGACTTATGCGGTACGCGATCGACGACGATCGGCGGCAGCAGCGCACCCTGCCGACCGGGATTGTAGAGGATTTCTGCACCCTGCTCGGCGGCCATATGGACGCGGGCTTCGAACATAGCCGCCGCCTTCTCGTGCACAACGGTGCCGAGATCGGTGGCGCGGTTCATCGGATCGCCGAAGCGGATCTTCTTCGCCCGCTCCAGCACCAGCGGCACAAAACGATTGGCGACGCTTTCCTGGACCAGGATACGCTTGACCGCCGTGCAACGCTGGCCGGAATTCTTCGTCGCACCCGCGACAGCGAGATCGGCGGCCTCGGCCAGATCGTCATCGGAGAGATCGTTGAGGATGATCAGCGGATCGTTGCCGCCGAGTTCCAGCACCTGGCGCTTGTAGCCGGCAGTGCGGGCGATCATCTTGCCGACCGGTACGCCGCCAGTAAACGTGATCAGGTCGATGTTCTCGTTGGTGATCATTTCGTTGCCGATGTCGGTCGGCCAGCCGGTCACCACAGACAGCATTTCAGGAGGCAGGCCAGCTTCGTAGAGGATGTCGGCGAGCAGCAGGGCCGTCATCGGCGTCAGCTCCGTCGGCTTCACCACAACGCAGTTGTTGGTGGCGATCGCCGGCGCCACCTTGTGCGAGACCATGTTGAGCGGATGATTGAACGGTGTGATCGCCGAGATCGCCCTCAGCGGCTCGCGGGTGGTGAAGATCTTGCGCGCCTTGCCGTGCGGGGTGAGATCGCAGGAGAATATCTGGCCGTCGTCCTGGATGCACATCTGTGCCGATAGCGTGAACACGTCATAGGCGCGGCCGACTTCATAGAGCGAGTCTGCCTTGGAGATGCCGAGTTCCAGCGTGATGAGATCGGAGATTTCCTCCTTGCGCGCGGCCAGCGCTTCGGCGGTGCGGAACAGGATCTGCTGGCGCTCGTAACGCGTCAGCTTCGGCTTGTAGCCGGCTGCGATTTCGAAGGCCTGGCGGGCGTGTTCGGCGCGACCGGCAGGCACAGTGCCGATAACAGTGTCGTTCCAGGGATAGCGCACCTCGACGACGCTGTCGGCATCGACCTTCTTGCCGGCAATGCGCATCGGCTCGTGGCGAACTTTGATGGCAGGGTCAAGTTTGGTCATGTGAGTGTTCCTGGCCAGTGAGCCACGTTGATCTTTGTCGGCTAGGCCATCGCGTCTCTGCAAGGGCTTTGCCCACTCCGTCGCCGCTTCGCGGCGCCACCTCCCCCTCCGGGGGAAGAGAGCCAAGGCTGACGAACCCGCGCCCCTCCTCTCCCCGTCGATCGGGGCAGAGTGGCCCGGAGGGCCGGAGTGGGGGCCGACCAGTGCCATCATGGCTGGCGACAGACCCAACCGGCGCCCAACTCACCCGTCGCACGCCAGCGCCGCTGCCATGGTAGCGTAGTAGAAGGCGTCGAAATTGCGCAAGGTTGGCTCATTCGGCAGGTCCGGCAGCACGCGGTTGACGATGAACGGCACTTCCTGCTCGGTCAGCCCGCCATGCGAACGCAGCGGTTCGTCGAGTGCCGCGAGATCATGCCGGTATTCGCTGGTGCCGATTGTTTTGTTTTCGGTCGAGATCAGCACGATATCGCCGATACGGTCGGCCGGCAGTTCGAAACGCTCGCAGGCCGTCGGCCTGTCGACGACCAGCATGATGCCGTCGACCTTGGCCAGACGCGCCATGATGTCGGCCTGGTCCGCGCCATCAGGCAGATATGCGGTGGCGAAGGAGCCTAGTGCACCGTGATGCACGACATAGGGATCGGTGATCGGAAGGATGACGCGTGCGGCGTCCTTTCCCAGCCACTCGTCGAGCAGGTCCTGGACATAGACGACGTCGGGCGAGCTGTCGGCCTTGTGCTTGGGCTTCATGCCATGGTCAGCAGTGACGACGATCGCCGCGCCCAGCGCATCAAGCTCGGTCAGATACTTGTCGAACATTTCGTAGAAGGCATTGGCCTGCGGCACGCCCGGCGCATATTTGTGCTGCACATAGTCGGTGGTGGTCAGGTACATGATGTCAGGGCGGAATTCCTTCAGCAGTTGGACGCCGGCGGCGAAGACGAATTCCGACAGCTCAGCCGAATAGACTTCCGGCACCGGCAGTCCGAAGTGCTTGGAAGCATTGTCGATGCCGTGCTCGGCCTTGGTGGTGGTGTCGGACTTTTCCGCCGAGAAGCACAGCGCGCGGCCTTGGTCGAAGGCCAGCCCTTTGCCGAGCAGCGCGCGCAATTTGTCCTTGGCGGTCACCACGGCAACCTTGGCACCGGCGTCGTAGAAGGCCTGGAAGATGGTTGGCGCGCGCAGGAAGCGCGGGTCGTTCATCATCACTTCCTTGCCGGTCTCGCGCTCGTAGAGATAGTTGCCGCAAATGCCGTGCACCGATGGCGGACGACCGGTAGCGATTGAGAGATTGTTGGGATTGGTGAAGCTTGGAATGACTGAGTGCGCCATGCGCACCGTGCCCTTCTGCTTGATCCTGACCAAAGCTGGCATCAGCCCGGCTTGAATAGCCTCGTCGAGATAGGCCGGCTCGCAGCCGTCGAGGCAGATGGCGATGGCGGGCACGCGTGGCCAAACGTAGGTGCGGCCATTGGCGGCGACGTTGACGCGAGACATCTGGTTCATCGAAAATCCCTTGAAATCTACCGCTTCAGGCGGCGAGTTTGGCACGCTCGGCGATTGCCGCGGCGGGTGGGGCGGCGGTGTCGACGCCCATTTCCTTCAGTGACTGTGCCGCCGCCTCGACGACGCGGCGCATGACATGCTCGTCCATCTGGCCGATGCAGCCGACGCGGAAGGAATCCACGACCGTCAGCTTGCCCGGATAGATGATGAAGCCCTTGTCCTTCATCAACTCGTAGAAGCGATCAAAGGCGAAGTTGGCATGGGCCGGGTTGAAGAAGGTGACGATGATCGGCGACAGCCAACGGTCTTTCAGCAAGGTCTCGAAACCGAGCTCGCGCATGCCGGCCACCATCACGTCGCGGTTCCTGGTATAGCGGGCGCCGCGACCGGCGACGCCGCCTTCGGCTTCGTGCTGACGCAGCGCTTCGAGGAAAGCAGCGACGACATGCGTCGGCGGCGTATAGCGCCATTGGCCAGTCTTGTTCATATGCGCCCATTGTGCGTGGACGTCGAGCGACAGCGAATGGCTGCGGTCCTTGGCTGCCTCGAGCTCGCTTTTGCGGGCGATAATGAAGCCGAAGCCCGGCACACCCTCGATGCATTTGTTGGCCGAGGACACCATCGCCTCGTAGCGGATCTCGTTGACGTCGAGCGCGACCGCGCCGAAGGCGCTCATGGAATCGACCAGCAGCTTGCGGCCCTTGGCATGGACGGCCTCGGCAATCTCGGCGACCGGGTTGAGGATGCCTGAACTCGTCTCGCAATGGATGGCGATGACATGCGTGATGGCAGGGTCGGCTTCAAGTGCGGCCGCCACCTCGTCACCGCGCGGCGGCAGATAGTCGCCTTTGTCGATCAGCGTATAGGCGCGACCGAGATACTGCATTGTCTGCGCGGCACGCAGGCCGTAGGCGCCATTGGCCAGCACCAGAACCTTGCCCTCCCTGGGCACGAAGGAACCTAGCATCGCCTCGACGCAGAAGGAGCCGCTGCCCTGCATCGGCACGCAATCGAATTCGCCTTTCGCGTCACCAGTCAGCGCCAGCAGGCGGCGGCGCATGTCGGCTGTCATGGCGCGGAAGTCGCCGTCCCACGATCCCCAGTCGCGCAGCATCGCCTGCTTGACTGAATAGGCCGTGGTAAGCGGGCCTGGGGTCAACAGATAAGGCTCGCCCAGCGCCGGCATGGCTAGCGGCTCTGCAGCAAATTTCATCTCGGCGAGCATGGGTGTCCTCCGGCAGGGCGCTGCTTTTTTGATGTGGCCTTACTCTCGGCCGGGACGATATATTTGTAAAATCGTTATTTCATATCGAAGTATCGATTTGCGCGATGAACAATGTGTCGGCTTTCATCGGGCAATTGCGCCCCTGTCATGCCACCGCGCCAGCCGTCTCGTCCGCGGCCCGGCCGCCCCTCGCGAGGCGGCTTTCGAGCAGATCGCCGCTTTGCGTCAGCAAGGGATAGGCGACCGACGCCATCAGCGAGTTGATCTCCTTCAGCGCCCTCACCGCCTCCAGATGGATGTCGCTGGTATCGATGCTTTGCGGCAGCCCCGATTGGAGGCGCTTGAGGTGACGGTCATGGCTCATGCGCTCCAGCTTGCGCATCTGCTCCTTTTCGACGATGAGCTGCCGTGCCGAATCGAGATCGCTCGACACCAGCACGTTGAGCGCAAGCTGCATGTTGGCCATGACACGATCGTGAAGCCCCGACAGTTCGCTCCAGCCCTCGCTTGAAAAGCGCAAACCCTTGTCGCGCAATTCCTGGGTGAGCACGAGCAGGTTCTTGGCGACGATGTCGCCGGCACGTTCGAGATTGATGGCGAAGTCGGTGAGCTCGATGCCGCGCCGGGCTTCAGCCGCCGCCATGCTGCCGCGATTGACCTCGGCAATGTAGAGCTTGATCTCGGTGTGGGCGCGGTTGACCTCTTCATCGAGCTTCTGGGCCTGGCGGATCTGGGTGTTGGTGCCGGCGTCGAAGAAATCCATCACCGGACGAAGCATCACCTCCACGACTTCGCCCATACGCAGCAATTCACGCGTGGCGCTGGCCAGCGCAAGACCGGGTGTGCGCATAACGGTGCGGTCAAGCGCGCTGACGCGGCGCGACATCAGATCGGCACCCTCGCCTGCCTTTGCCTCCGGCCTGTCTGCGATCAGCAAACTGACCAGCCTTTCCATCAGGCCGGTGGAGGGCAGGCAGCAGACGACCAGTGCGAGATTGAAGGCGAGATGCAGATTGACCAGTTGCCGGGCTTCGGTCGCACCAAACAGATGCGCCGGAAACACCACCGCCTGAAGCACGAACAGCGTGGCGAGTGCCGCCGCGCCGCGGAAGATCAGATTGCCAAGCGGAACACGACGCGCCTCGACGGCATCGCCCCGCGTCAGCCACACGGCAATCAATGCGCCACCGCAATTGGCGCCGAGGATGAAGAACAGGCCGACCTCGACAGGCAGCACGCCTTGCGCAGCAAGCGTGACGAACAGCAGGATCGCTGCCACGCTGGAGTGGATCAGCCATGTGAACAGCGCGGCGGCGACAAAGGCGGTGAAGTAGTCGGCGCGCAGATAGGAAATCACCACCGGCAGCAACGCGCTCTGCCGCATCGGCGCGGTCGCCTCACCGATCATGTGCAGCGATAACAGGACGAAGGCGATGCCCATTAGGATGCGCCCGCCTTGCTTGATGCCGCGCGCCTCGAACTTCAGGAACATCGCGCCGCCGACCAAGATCAGGGCCGGTACGAGCCAGTTCAAGTCGAACGAGAGCACCTGCACGACCAAAGCGGAGCCAAGATCGGCGCCAAGCAGGATCGCCAGCCCGGCCGAAACCGAAACCATGCCGCTTGCGGCAAACCCAGCCGCCAGCATGGCGACGGCTGTGGAACTCTGCAGCAGGACGGCGAGCACGGTGCCGATCCCCGCCGATCTGACCCGCGCGCCTCGCGCCTGTCTCAGGGCATAGCGCAATGTCCGGCCGCAGGCTCGCTCGACACCCGTGCGCACCATGCGCACGGCCCAAAGCAACAACATGACGGCACCTGCCAGATGCAGCAGGATGAGGGAAAATTGCATGGCTACGCCTCCGGCTGTCCCGTGGCCGGCAGGGACGTCGACCTTCACTCAGGCTAGGTTCTGGACTGAGCATAAGTCAAATCGTTCATTTCTTTCTTTTAGTTAATCCGGCTTATGATAGGATGTTCGCACTTCCGGGATTTCGAACGGCGGAAAAGATGCGCTACGTCCAGTTGCGGGCCTTTCATCAAGTGGCGATTTCAGGCGGGTTTTCGCGAGCGGCCGAAGCGCTGTTCCTGACCCAGCCGGCCATTTCCGACCAGGTGCGCAAGCTCGAGGAAGAATATGACGTCCTGCTGTTCAACCGGAACAAGAAGCAGGTCACGCTGACCCATTCGGGCCAGAAGCTGCTCGAGATAACCCACCGCATGTTCGATACCGAGCAGCAGGCGCTTGAACTGCTGACCGAGTCGCGCGCGCTACGCTCCGGCACGCTGCGCATCGTCGCGGACGCAGCGCATCACCTGCTTCATATCCTCGGCAGGTTCCGCGCGCGCTATCCCGGTGTCCAGGTTTCGGTGCGCGCCGGCAACACCGAGACGGTGATCAGCAGCCTCTACAGCTATGACGCCGATATCGGCGTACTGGGTGAGGTGCCGGCCGGCCGCGATTTCGAGGTGCTGAAGCTCAACTCGACACCAATTATCGCCTTCACCTCCATCAGCCACCCGCTGTCGTGCAGGAAGTCGCTGACCCTCATGCAACTCGCGCAGGAATCGCTGGTCATGCGAGAGCGCGGCTCGAAGACGCGTCAGAAGCTCGAAGACCTTGCCGCGGCCTCGAAGATCGAACTAAGGCCAGTCATCGAGGCCGAGGGCCGCGAGGCTGTCCGCGAGATCGTCGCCTCGGGTGCCGGAATCGGCTTTGTTTCGGCGGCCGAATTCGGCCAGGATTCGCGGCTCGTCCCGATCACCATCGACGCTCCGGAGACCCTAATGGACGAAGCGTTGATCTGCCTGCGTGAACGCAGTGGCGGCAAGCTGGTGCGCGCCTTTCTCGACATGGCGCGCTCGATGTCGGCGGATTAAGCGGCGGCGCGAACCTCAATCCTATCGGCCTTCAACCGCTCTGATTTTGTGATCATAGGGGCTGCGTAAGTGCGCCCTACCGATGAAGCAGGCCGAGGAGACCGGCAAGCAGCAGAACCTTGCCGATGGCGAGGGCCACGGAACAGGCCGCCTCGTCCCAAAGGGAGTAAGGCGGCCTCGCAGATAAACCGACTAACCCTACCATCGAAGAGGCTGCGACGGAGGCCATTGTATTGATCCTTCAACCGCCGAAAAGACCGAAGCAGTCACACTCGAAGGAAGGCGAACGCGCCAAAACGTTGATGCCTCACAAATTATCCAAAAGCCGTGTCTATTATCCCATGCTGTCCCTAAGCACCCGCAATTCGGGCCGAGGCGCGACCCAGAAAGCTGGAAAGCTTCTAAGAAGTCCAGGGAAATTGGACGGCGCATCGGACAAAAGGGGTCGCGGATATCGCAGCGAACGTCCAAGACGGAGCGGTCAATATCGTCGGCAAAAGAGCGTGTGAATAGGGCTGTCGGCGGCTCTTTCGCGGGAACGAAAAAGGAAGAGAAGCAGAACTTTCGTGTGCGATTTTTGCACACGGCCTCACCTAACTAACTGATACTACTTCGCTATCCGTCCAGTCCATCATTGGTGCTATGGCAAGTCTATGCTCTTGATTTTTCGCCATTTTTTTCTAACACATCAAATTCTTGGCTCGTAGCGGATCCACCCGAATTTACGCCAGGATACGACCCTTTTCGCCACGTTTCGATCTCTCAGTGCACACGGAGCGCACACGAAAAAATGGCCACCTACACCAAGCTCTCGTCCGGTTCCTGGCGCGTGCAGGTCCGCCGCAAGGGTCGCTACGTCAGCGAGACCTTCCTGCGCCGTGACGACGCACGCCGCTAGCGACCGAAACCGAGCGCCAAATAGATCGCGGAGAGACGCCGACCAAGTCCCGCATTGCGCGCCTTAAGACCTTCGGCGAGCTCATCGACGACGTCCATATCGACGACATGTGCGATGTAGGCAAGTCCCCTCGCCGCTCCAAGGCCGCGGCCCTTGCTATGCTGCAAAGACATCTAGGGAAGTGCAACATCGCGTGTCTCGATCGCGAACGACTCATTCGTCTTGGGCGTGACCGGATCGGCGGCTTCCAGACAAATCTTTCGAAGCCGCCTTTCAGTTGCCGTCTTCATCCACGTTGCAGCGGCCCCTCTTGGGCTATCTTCCCGCCTGTTTGTCCAATCGCAGGCGGTTGCCGGCCTCGGGACACCGACGCGCGGAACCGGCTGCCCAACGTCTTTCGAATTCGATCAAAGGAGAGATTGACGAATGACGTTCATTCATCGCGATGCGCCGCTCCTGCCGACCGAACTTGCGCCGCGGTGCTATGTTCCTGGCGACTGAGTTGCGAATCCTGCCGATCGTCAGAGTGCGGTAACCGATACGCCAACCGGCGAAGGCGAGACATAGCCCTATCCTTTTCGAGGGCAATTGAAATCTGATCGGGGTCGGTGACGCCCCGATCGAAAAGGCTCATCACTCTACCCGCCACTTGTTCGCGATGATCGATGCGAACGATCTCATGCTTCGCGCAGAAATCGATCACAACATTTGTCAAAAAGGTGACATGAGTGCAGTCCGCCGCCCCTTTTTTTATCATCCCGGCTGCCCTGTTCAACTTGCGCTCCGACTATCGAGCGGCCAAACCTTCCCTGCAAAACCGGTGCCGGCACTGCTGATCCGAAACGAGACATGCAAGACGGGCCAACGGTGCTCAGTTCATCCCAGCGTACCTTTTTGGGTGTACTGATACACGCATGATATGTCCGGCATACCTCCTTCTGCGGGCGCATTGGATTTCGGACGGGCGTATGATGCCCGTAGCCGGCGTCTTTTATGCCACCCACGCCTCCGCCGGTTAGGCCCGGCCTGGGTGTACCCCCCGCCGGCCGGGCCGCCGCTGCCGTCGTATCCTTACGTTCGGCCGATGGGACGTCTAAAAAAGGAATTGAAGGCGAATGCACATCTCGAGATTCGTTCCGGTTGTCGCCTTATCGGCGGTCATTGTCTTCCAAGCTGGCGTCGCTTCGCATTGGAGAGGAACGGGGATCGCATCGGCGCGGACCCTTCTCCCCGTGTCAGACGGGAATAATTGGCCCGACGCCACAAACACGGGTATGCCCGCAGGAACTGTCCCGACCATCTACACAGGACCGAACGTCATTACCGTCGCCGGGACAGTGATCGAGAACAAGATCATCAATACCTACATTGAGGTGAGGGCCAAGAGCGTCACGATCCGTAACAGCCGAATAGATTTCGACGGGTGGCATCCGATTTATGCCCACGAGGGTGCCGATGGCCTAACGGTCGAACGCTGCACGATTACAGGTCAGGGTAAGACCGGCGGCTCCTACGGCATCGACACCAGTGACATATCTGGCTCGACGCTGATCGGGAACAACATCGCTGGCTACGAGAACGGTATCACGCCGGGATCAAATGCGGTCATAAAGGGTAATTATATCCATGACCTGCAAGCAGGCGGCGCTGACCCGCACTATGACGGCATCCAACTGGGCGGGCATCCAAAGGTGCAAGCCAATGTTCTGATTGAGAACAACACGATCATCGGACGTGACAATGCCGACGTGTGGATCACCAACGACTTCGGCTCGATAAATGGAATCAAGGTCAACCACAATCAACTATTAGGCAAAGCGTCGGGAACTGGCCCCAACGTCTCGCTGCCCGTGTTCACGGTTTATATCGACGGGGCGAAGCCAAACGGCACAATATCTGGGATAACAATCACAAACAACGTTATCCAGCGCGGCGTTTATGGCTTTATTGACATTGACAGCGCCAGCAATGTCACAGGATCCGGTAACGTAGACCCGTTTGCCAGCCCTATCTGATTGCGTCTGACTGGGCGACCACAATCTTCTTGACGGTGTTTCGCCGATTGTTTCGGTTGCGAAACCCCGCACCTCGCCGGCCGACGGTTTCGGTGAGCGTTCCACCCAGCGCCGCAAATAATCGTGAGGCCGATTTGCGACATCCAGCACAAGGATCGCGGGGGGCCTGGAAATCTCTTGCCCAATCCCAATGATCGTCCAGGGCGCCTAGTGACATGACAGTGGCTGGCTTTGGCGCGCAAGGCTTGCAAGCTCTGAGGGGTCGTCGCCGTTCGGCCAATGGCCAAGCCCATTTGCTCGTGAGCTAAGGTCGACGAATGGGAGGGTATGACAGCCTAGGCTGAAGGCTAACACATCCTTTTGGCTGTCTTATCCGGTGATCGCCTCTGAAGCAGGCAACACAATTATCCGAATTCACTAAGGGCTCGGTGCCGACAGGCTACTAGAATACGCGTCATGCGGCCCGGCGAGACATCTTTGCCGCGGGCATCCATTATTTTCGAGATCAGTGCCCACCGTGGAGCTTGCGACCGAATTATGGAGAGGGCTGCATCATGCCGGACCGGATCGTAAGTTTCGTCATGAGCGGAGGCGTGGGTTCCAGGCTCTGGCCTCTTTCGCGGGAGGATAACCCCAAGCAATTTCATGATCTTTCCGGCGACGGGTCGATGCTTGTGAAAACGGTGCGACGCCTGAAGGCGCGACCGAGTGGCGACACTCCGATCCATCTGATCGCATCGGAGAGACACGCCGATCGAATTCTTTCCGACATTGTTCCACTGGGTTTGAATGGCGGCAGACCGGTTTTCGAGCCCGTCGGCCGCAACACCGCTGCGGCGGTTGCCCTGGCCACGCTGATAACTATTTTCGAATACGACCACGACACGCTTCTGCTTGTGGTCCCCTCGGATCACGAGATATCGACCGAACTCAAATTCTGGGAAACGGTCGAGTCAGGCAGATTCGCTGCCGAGCGCGGCGACATCGTCGTATTCGGGATCAAGCCGACACACCCCGAAACCGGATACGGGTATATCGAGGTGGCGGCAGAAGGTGGCGTAGTGGCTGCGGCGTCGCGTTTTGTGGAAAAGCCTGACGCCGAAACGGCTCAACATTACCTGTCTTCGGGGCGATTTTATTGGAATGCCGGTATTTTCCTTTTTCGTGCCGAAACCATGCGGCGGGCGCTCCTCGAATTTCGGCCGGATATCTGGGAGACGGCCGAGAGAGCTTTTCGAGGCGCGCGGACCAATGTGTCGGGAACCTATATGCCCCGGAGCTTGTATGAAGCCATTCCTTCTGTCTCGATTGACTACGCTGTGGTGGAGAAGACGCGCGAGATCACCATGGTCGCGGCTACTTTCGGCTGGAGCGATCTTGGGTCGTGGCAATCACTGCTCGATGCGAGCCCAACCGACCGCGATGGCAATGTCATGGTGGGCGATGTCGTCGCGATGGATTGCGACGGTTGTTATCTGAGAAGCCAAGGCAGGCTGCTGGCTGTCATCGGGATGAAAGATGCGGCGGTGGTGGCAACTGCAGATGCAGTGTTTGTTGCCCCCGTCAGTCATAGCCAGAACGTCAGGAAGGTTGTCGAGCAGTTGGAGAAGAGCGGACGCCTCGAGACGAAGCTCACACCCTCGGAAGATCGCGTCATCATCAGCGGATCATGGCGCAAGCGCGTCAAGCACTGGCTATTTGATGAAACCCTCCCGCTGTGGTCCACGACGGGGGTCGACTATGTGCACGGCGGCTTCCACGAGGCACTGAGTTTCGATGGCAGGCCGCTTGGTAAGCCTAAGCGAATGCGGACCATGGCGCGCCAAATCTACGCTTTCGCAGTGGCCAAGGAACGCGGTTGGACGGGACCTGCCGACAAACTTATTGATCACGGCATCAACTTCATAGCCAGACACGGTCGCACCAACCGCGGTGGATGGGTTCGCGCCCTTCAGCCCGACGGAAGTGTCAGCGACCCGGAAGAGGACACCTATGACCATTCGTGCGTGTTGCTAGCGCTTGCCCACGCGCATCGATGCAGCCACCCGGAGGCCTTGCGGCTCGCCGAAGAGACACTTCATTTCGTTGACACTCACCTGGAAGACGCCAGCTTAAACGGCTTCCTCGAGACCCCGGGCTCGAAAACTGTGCGGTACTCGAATCCTCATATGCACATGCTGGAAGCTTTTCTCGCTTGGTACAACGTCACGGGAGAGCGGTCGCATTTGCGCAGAGCGGCACGCATCATCGATCTCTGCCGCTGTCATTTCTTCGACGCGGAGAGTTGGACTCTCGGGGAGCGTTTCGACCTCGACTGGCAACCTTTACCGGGCAACGACGGCCAGTGGACGGAGCCCGGACATCATTTCGAATGGGCATCCCTGCTGGTGGAGTTTTCGCTGTTAAGCGGTCAGAAAGACTTAGTGCCGCTCGCGAGAAAACTCTACTCCTCGGCAATATCAAATGGATTGAACCGGGCTACTGGTCTGGCTTATGCGGCTGTGTCGCGAAATGGAAATCCTCTTGATCGCATTTCGCGCAGTTGGCCACAATGCGAGGCGGTGAAAGCGGCCTGCGCGCTCGACGGCGTCGGCGGACCAGACTTAAAGCCTGAGATAGAAGCCCGCGTTGCCCGCCTGTTCAGGTGGCATATCGATCCCGCGCCAGTAGGCCTGTGGATCGACAGGATTGATGAAAGGGGGCGAGCGGCTGCGACCGAGGTCCCGGCAAGTATCTTCTACCATCTGGTAACTGCGTTGATCCAGTATCTCGACAAGACGGAGGGACTAGTCGAGGTATTCACGAAGCCGGAAACCGACAACACCGGTCTCGCACGGGTTTACGCCTGACCTTACGTTATCGTCATAGCGATGCACCGGTCGAGGCTGCGCAAATTCGGATGCCGTCCGTCAGAAGCGGCATCGTTGGTGTGATAAGTTGGCACTGAGGGATGTGAGATGAGCGCGGGTGCCTGGACATCGAACGGTCGGCGGCGCGCTAATGGGCGTGTTATCGTCTGCGGGAATGAAAAGGGCGGCTCCGGCAAGACCACGACCGCGATGCACATTGCAATCGCCTTGATCGATTCAGGTCACAGCGTTGCGACGGTTGATCTTGACGAACGCCAGCTTTCGCTAACACGCTACGTCGACAACCGTCGTCGCTGGGCCCGGTTTAAGGGAATCACCCTGCCTGTGCCACATCATTTTCATGTGTCGCCTGCCGCACGGGCAGCAGCCGCAGATGTCAACAGCGTTCTGGTGAGAGAGCTCAAGGAAGGTATCGCCTCAATTGCTGCCAGCCACGATTTCGTTGTCATCGACACGCCTGGCGCGAACACGTTCCTCAGTCGACTGGCCCACCGTATGGCAGACACGCTGATTTCACCGATGAACGATTCGTTCGTCGATTTCGACGTGCTCGCCAGGGTTGACCCGCTCTCCCATGAGATCCTGGGATACTCGCAGTACGCCTTGGTGGTGCTAGATGCCCGGAGGAGCCGCCTGCATTCAGAGGACGCAAGCCTTGATTGGGTCGTGGTCCGCAACCGTATGTCCATGCTTGCGTCTCGCAACGAGCGCAAAATTGACAGTTCCCTGCGCCAACTTGCAGTAGATCTAGGCTTTCGGGTCACTGCCGGCATTTCCGAGCGCGTCGCCTTTCGCGAGTTCTTTACCATCGGGGTTACCGCGCTGGACGATTTCGAGAACCAGGTGCTTCGAACCGAGCCGACGATGTCGCACCTGATGGCACGGCAGGAAATCCGGGGACTCCTCAAGGCCCTCCACTTCCCACTGGACGAGTCGAATCGGATGAAGGCGGATGCTCGGCGCAGGCAAGCCGCGAGCGTGAGCCGCCCGATCGCACTGCCCGATGTCTTTGCCAAGTGTTAGGCTGCGCGATCCAGCCATGATAACGTCGCTTTGCCCATTTATGCCGGTCAGATCACTCCAGCAGGTCGCGCCAGCCCTGCGCTAGGCGAGCAAGCTCCCGCCATCCTACGAGCGCCGCTTGCCTTGCGCCACCCGGCACAAACGTCCCTTGCCCGCTCCGGCTGATCGTCGCGTCGGCTATCACCTTCGAAAGCAGACCTTCAACAAAGGGTCAGCCTTGAAACCGATTTGCTGACCGAAGGAATCTTCAGTCATTATCGCTACGGGTCTGCAATGTTGTGAGCAAATACAGTGGAATGAAATTTCGCGCCCCGAGCGCCTGTTCTACGGAGGCACGTCGCGGCGGAGACGGACCGCCCTGCATCGGTCGCATCGACCAATTGCAACCGCCGGGCTTCCGGTCCAATTGACCAAGCGGTCGGCTTTCCGGCACGCCGACACGAGTTGAGCATCGGTGCCGCCATTCATGAAGTCATTGAATTATCGGCGCGCTAAAGCCAGAGGCGGGGCAATTTGGTAGCCCCGGGGTCGGCTAACTCTACCGCTTTTTAACTAACTCTAATGGTGCAGATTCTTAATGCGGAGTTATCCACAACTTCGTAAGATACAGCTGCAGGTTGGGGTTTGTGGACGGAAGCCGTGGTGGGGATCATCCTGCGGGATGATATGGATTAAAGATCTGTCTTCCTGGCACTTCTAGCCGAGCAGTTGGTGCGGTGGGTCGTAGGGCCCGGATAACGTATGGAGACAACAACAGCCGAACAAGTAAAATGGAGTAGGTACGATGAATCGACCTCTACCTGGCGGGCATTGGGGTAAGTCTATAGAGGTGGACCAGAACGATCCCGCGCTGTGTCTTGGCGGGACTAGTCGGGCAGAAACTGAAGAAGATCATCGCGGCGACAGCCTGGTCGTCATCGTTGATCAGCGAATCCTCGAACGGGAGTGTCTGGCCAGTAGCCTTCTCTCTCTTGATCCGGTCGTACAGGTGAGAGCGGTTGGGTCTTTCTTGGAATTGCAGGACTTGCAGGTCGAGGCCTCGGCGATCCTAGCCATCCTTAACGGTAAAAAAATAACCGACCCGATCGTGCGATCCGAACTGCAAGAGTTCATAGCATTGGTCGGCGGCGTCCCAGTCATTATCGTGGCGGATTCAGAGGCTCCGGCCGACATTTTGACGGCGCTGGAAAGCGGCGCCCGCGGTTATATTCCGACTAACGTTTCGGTGAAGGTCGCGGCAGAGGCGATCAGCCTCGCTCGGGCGGGCGGTATCTTCGTGCCGGCCAACGCCGTACTTGCTCTTCGAGAAACAATCCGTGCAACGGAGAGTTCGCCTAAACCACTAACTGGCGTGTTTACGAGCAAGGAAGCTGCGGTCGTCGAAGCTTTGCGCAAAGGCAAGGCGAACAAGATCATCGCATACGAGCTCAATCTCTGCGAGAGCACCGTCAAGGTTCATATCCGTAATATCATGAAGAAACTCAAGGCGACGAACCGAACCGAGGTCGCTTACAAACTCAGGGATCTGATGTAGCAGTTTTCCGCAAATCTGCGTCAAGTGGCCTGACGCTGACCCAGCCGAGCAATATCGGCTGGTCAGCTCAGCGCTCAAAGATATCGCCACATCACGTGCCCCGATGCGGACCCCGCGCAATACGCGATCGGCCGAAATTCATCTGACGTTTCGGAAATCGCTATCGTGCCTAAAGCTGCGTTTGCCCTGTTACCGCCGGGCGGACGGTTTGCGGCAAGGCGCTAACTGGAAGCTGGCGGTGCTGCGTATCGGCGATCTGCATCGCGAGTGGCAATTCAGACCGCCGAAAGACGATGGATGTTCCAAGCAGGGTCAATCCCGCTAACGCTCCAAGTCCGAACCATACAGCCAAGATATACAACATGACCTGCATTGCATCTGTCCTGAGCCATGAGCCATGAAGCTGAGACGAATGTCATTCTCGCAATTTGGTTCGCAGTTAGGAACCTGTCCATTGTATGGGATTGGGAACTGTCTTACCTCAAAAGTTGGTTGGATGGGTCAAACTCAGCCCGAGACTGACTTTGGCCGATCTATGAAAGCCGCTCGAGATCAGCTGTGGCGATTGGTGGGAGTGAACATCGGGGGCCGATGATAATAGCCCTTGCCACCACTGGGCGTGTTTTAATGCCAGCATACCGTAGGGCTCTCCCGATGTAGTGATGAACCATCGGCATCAGAATCGGCTGATGCTCGTAGAGTTTCCCTTCGACTGAATAAAGCAGCACTCGATCCTTCGCCTGCCGATCCAGCATCGATCGGTGCCAACCTTGAACTGAGACGTCGGCAATCTTCAGCTGACATGTCTCCTTCGTCGCGTAAAACCATTGGGGGTCGGTGTTCGGCTCCGATAAAGTGAAGGCAAATCCGTTGGCGCGGAGCAGCGCAGCGATGTCTTCGTTCGCCGGATGGTCCGCTGTGACGCTTTGACCAATACCACCGCCAAGCACCTTGAGGCTGACGCTCAGGGCCAGCAAAAGGCCGAAGGCAAAGCTAAGCGTGAATCTGTTCATCGGGCCGCAAAGCTCCGGCATAGATCGCCATCACCGCGAGGTTCGTCGTCCATTCCGCCAGCAAGATGCCTACCCTTCCGTGGATGATGTCATAGTAAGCCGGCATAAGACCTATGAGGCTAATCCGGGCCAGGTTGATAGCCACTGTCGTAAGACACGTGGCGACTACGGCGCGAACGACCGGCCTCGACCAATTCAGACCATAAAACTTCACGATCATCACGCCGCAAAGAAGAGCCAGCGAGAGGTTCGTGAGCGACGAGCAGGCCGGCAGGAGGAAAACTACGCCGGAACCGTCCGCGAACGGCACTGTATTGCCCGCTGCGCCCGTGCCAACGATCCAGCCCACCATTCTTGCATCGATTGCAAGGATGGGGCCTCCGAATACCGCAAAGGCCATCCGGGCCCAAAACATCGGAACCGTTATGGCTCCCAACACGACCGCGGCCCTGCGCATCGGCCCCTCGCGCGACGTCAGCGCCAGATAGGCGGCCACGCCAGCCAGTGCCAACCAGCTCAGTTGAGGCAAGGGAACCAGGAATGCAAAGCCCGCCAAGCCGGCGATGTAGAAATCCGATCGGTGAGCACGCTCAGGCTCGGAATCCATAAATAGCCAGAAGGTTACGCCCAGCGCCAGCCAAACCACGAGGCTGACGCCGAACATTTCCAGCAGCGCCGAAATCGTGCCGTCACGGGCAAGCGCCTCCGCGACACGATCGCTTGCTCCGTTTGCAAATCCCGTGGCCACCACACCGCAGTAGATTTGCCTGCGTAAGACATTCATGTGGGCTGTGGCTCAGCGGCCATCAGTCGGGGCCGTGCCGATCATTTGCCACGCTGCCAACGGCGATACCACACATAGCCGCCAAAGGCAGCCAGCGCCGGAAAGCCAATGCCGATCACAGGACCGGGAGCGGATCGGCTCGTATCTCCACCCCGATCGCCTGACGGGTACCATGATGCCAGCGCATGACCTGGAAGCGTGTCCCAGAACGTAAAAAATAATGCTATTGCGGCAGGTGCGATAAACCTTGTCATTGCTTCCCCCATTCCCGTAATCGCAAGCATATTTTAACAAGGATCATTGTCATCCGAGAAAACTCGTAGGCTCCCGAACGAAAGAGGTAGAGCGACGTAATAAATTTGATTTCGCACGCTCATCGCGACCGCGAGAGGGCGCAAAATGGCCCTGCCGTGAACGTGCTCGAGAAATACGAACCCGCCAATCGCTCAGTAATAGCCGCCATCGTGTCCATATCGGCATTTATTCAGGACAATCCCCAGGAGGTTTGTCTCGCCTACCAGTTCCTGTTCACAACAGTGGATCTTTGCCATAGTGGTCGTTCCGGCGCCTACTACAAGCAACGTACAGTCAATGTTGGGCAGGAACGCCAGAACGTCGTCGCTGCCAAGAACTGCAGGCAGGTCGACGATAACCACCGCGGGGCAAAGCTTGTCATGGAGTTGTATCATTGCCGTGCGAGCGGATTGGCTTTGAAGTAGCTCGGCCGAACGGGTCACCCCGTGCGAACTGGCGCTCACGGCAAGATTTTCACCATAGCGCACGAAGGTGCTTTTGATCGAAGATCGCCCTTGCAAAAAACTCTCAGTAGCTCGGGCCATGCCGAGACCCAATATCGAACTGATCTGAGGCTGCCGAAGATTCAGATCCAGAAGAACGACCCTGCAACTCTGCAGATTCGCGAGGCTGAACGCCAAGTTGGCGGCCACGATTGACTTTCCGGTTTCGGGCTCCGGTGAGGTTATCGCTACAGTGGTCCAGTTGTTGACATTGAGACACCTGAGGACCTTGGTGCGCAATACATCAAAGCTGGCTTGAGCAGGGTCCCCAGCCGCGAATGTAACGAGCCGGGCCTCGCGGGCCCTATCGCCATCGAGTTCCACACGTTCCAGTCCCGCCCAATGCTCGTCAACCGATACCATGGATTGCCGTGCGACGACTTCCAAGGCCGCATGCGCCGCGGGCTGGAGTTTCACCTTTGCCGGCATGTTCTGGTCTCCTGCGGCACGTATCCGTTCCTTGATGTGGGGCCGTTGGCTACTTCGAGGTCGCACTGTTTGCCCCGAAACTTGCGGGCGGGTGAAAATCTACAAGCAGGAAGATCGGACTACTGCCCACAAGCAGTATAAGGGCGGCTACGCCCAGGCGCATCCTACGCGCAGGTTTCAGGCTATCGGCCGCAATATAGGGGATGGTGGCAAAAGGCTGCCCCCGGAACACGGCTGCAAGATCGGCAGGACGGCGAATGGTTGGGAAGAAGATTTCCGTGAGCGCGAAAATGCCGAAGCTCAATCCGAAGCCTGCCCCGAAACTTCCAAGAACGATCGCCTGCCGTTTGGGCCAGACACGTTTGTCCGGTGGGGTCGCCGGCTCGATAAGCGACAGCTTTTGGCCAACTGCTTCCTTTTCGATACGCTGTCCGGTCGATGCGTCCGCCAACCTGGCGACTGCCTCGTTGTAGTGCGTCTGCACGGCCTCGTAATTCTGCTCGAGCGCGCGCAGTTTGGTAGTGTTCATTTCTGTGTCAGCGATCGATCGCGTCAGGTCGTCAAGCAGCGGTCCAATGGATTCCTTCTCCTGCGCAATCAAGGAGAGCTGACCCTCAGTGTCGGCCAACTGCAGGCGAAGCTCGGGGGACATCCCGGCGGCGCGTGGGGCATCCATTGCGGTCTTGCCCTTTTCGGAGATGCGTTTCTCGAGATCGGCGACCCGTGTCCGCAACGCCACAAGGTTCGCACTGCCATCCTTGAAGATCGTCTCCTGCTCGGCAAGCGAACGCCGCAACTCGGTCAGTTGCTGATCGTCAGCCGCTGCTCCCTGCCCCCCCGAAGCCGATATCTGTTGAATCATCGAACGCTTTTGCTGAAGGGAAATGATCTCGCGTTGAATTTGACCCAGCCTCTCTTCGTAGGCTCTCTGCTGCATGCGGCGAAACTCGAGGCTGTCAGGCAGAGCCTCCCTATGCTCCAGTTTGAAGCTCAGGATCGCTTCTTGGGCGTCCTTCAGCGCCGCGTCCAGGCGTTCCACCTCGCGCTTGAAGAATTCGTGCGTGTCGTCGGCCACAGCCTTGCGCTCGCGCTCGTTCGCTTCGAGCATGGCGTTTGCGTAAGCATTGGCGACATCAGCGGCGAGAATGGGGTCGGCTGCGTCGAATGAAATCGTAAAGGCAATAGCCCCGCCGCTGCCGCTACCCAGATTATTCAGGACAACCGGCTCGATCTTGGTTCTTGCAAGCATTTGTGCAACGACATCGTCGTCGGAGACATCAGCCTTGGGAAAGATCGCAAACTTCTCGGCCAGACCGAGCAAACTGGCTCTTGTCGTGAGTTGCTGCTCAAGAACTTGCAGCTGCTGAATGGGATCCGCTGTGACCGATGAACGGGCAAGTTCTGTTGATATACGAGGCGAGTCGACCAGAATTTTGGCCACCGACCGGTATATCGGTTGAAGCAAGAGCGCGACCGCGAATCCGGCAACCGTCGCCATCATGATCGGGATGATCAGGTAGCGCAGCCGCTGGACATAGAGCGAGGCGTAAAAACGGAAATCTTGGCTGTTCATTCAAATCGACTCGCCGTCAAAGATCCCTGCACATGTCGACGGCGAAACAACAGCGCCGGCACACTCGTTGCGTGCCAGCCAGATTCGCGTAGCGATCCCATCGGTGGAAGCACTTCCTAAGGTCGAGTTAAGCTATGAAGTATCCTTCTTTCGACGATGGACCTTCTCCTTTTGGCCGTCGCCTCGGTCCTATTCTTGCGTTCACTCGGTTTCGCTCGGGACCTATTCTTGGCTGCTAGGAATGCCAGTGCAACGATCCGCTCGAGAGCGCACGCGTCGAGGAGGAAGAGTGTCTTCAAACCCAATTGCCCGCCTTCGCCATGGAAGGTTTGCGGCGGCCCTGCTCGCCGGCGCCGCGCCCATGTTCTTTGCTGCTGGCGCTCAGGCCGACGACTATCGGCTCGCCGCGCAAACGAAGATCCACATCTCGATCATCCAGTGGAACCCCTCGAAGGGTGAGTACCAGCGCTGGGAAGCTCTCAGCGGCGATTTTCTTGTGTCCAGCCAGGGCACGATAGGGGTACCCGTCGTCGGTTCGCTCGATGTGAGCGGCAAAACGAGCGCCGAGGTTGCCGCCCAGATATCGGCGGCGCTCCACGACAAGATGGGCCTGATCTCCCCCCCAGATGTATCGATCGAAATAGCCCAGTTTCCATCGATCTACGTCGTCGGAGCGGTCACCACGCCTGGCGCGTATCAATTCAGGCCGGATTTGACCGTATTGCAGGCAGTGGCCTTGGCCGGCGGGCGCTATCGACCTCCGCCGGAAAAGGCAGGACAGAGCGATATCAGCCTGCTTGGCGAACTGACCACGATCCACACCAAACAGTTGCGGCTGCTCGGCCGTATCGCCAGGCTGCAGGCCGAACTGGGCGGAGACGCCGAAATCCACTTTCCGGCCGAATTGACGGGCGCCGGTGCTCGCGACCTTGTCGACCAGATCATGGCACTGGAAGGTACCCTCTTCACGGCACGTGCCAATGAGAAGACGCGGCAGGTGGACAAACTCTCCGACCTACGTGACATGTATACGCGCGAACTGGATATGTTGGCGACCAAGAGCAAGGACACCGGTGAGGAAATCACCCAGACCGAGACAGAGGTCGCCAAGATCACCAAGCTTGTCGAGCAGGGCATAGTACTGTCATCTCGATGGTCAGAACTGAGGCGCGTGCTCGGACAGATGCGGGCCGATCATGCACAAGGAGACATCGACGCGATGCGCGCGCGGCAAGGTCTGAGCGAGACGACGCGCCAGGAATTCAGCGTTAGCGACCAACGCCAGACGGAGGTTGCGACACAATTGCGAGACGCGCTGAGCGAGCTCGCGGAAGTGAGATCGCGGGAATATACGATCCGCCAACTCCTGTTGGCAGCCAGCACCGTCGTACCGGGGGCCACGTCCGAGGGCAGTTCCGACCTGAAACTGGTCATCATCCGGCAAGATCGGCAGGGGCCAAAAGAGATGAACGCGTCAGAAACCACGTCGCTTGTGCCCGGCGACGTGGTCAAGGTGTATGTGGCCACCTCGATGCAGGACATCGTCGACCCGGCTACGTCCCAGCAGAGAACCACCACGCGGCCTGGCGGAGAAACACAATAGCAGTATGAATCGGTAGATTGGCTGCGAGACTACTGGGCGGTTAGCGCCGCCCAAAGAGCTGCCCGATGTGTCGGCCCCGTGCCCACGCGGACTCCCTCCCCCAAAACCACAGCCGTTTGGAACATCGCTGACAAGAGAAAGCCGTGATGGCGCCGGTAGTACTGGACTCGGTTGCGCGTCAACAGCGCAGACAGGGATGGGTTGGTTCCAGATTCTCCACCGATGTGGATCACTTCTGCTCCCGAGACATATGCGATTGACAACCCAACGGCGCGGACTCTTCGCATATAGTCGACTTCCTCGCTGTAAAGAAAGAATGACTCGTCCCAGTCTCCCACGAGCTTGCGCACGCGCGCCGAGATTGCCATTGCCGAGCCTTCAGCCCAATCAGCGAATCCATCGGCCGTGTATCGCGTTGGATCGCTGATCTTCTCGCCTGTTCCGATCCAAGTCCCAAGTTTCCCTCCCACAACCGCATCCGTCCATGCCGTCTTCAGTGACGGCTCGCGTCGAAGAGAAAGCGTGAGCCTGCCGTCCTCATCAAGGATCTTTGGCACGGCCACGCCTACGGTGGGATCCAGCAGCCGATTCATAAGCAATCGGGCCGCACCGGGCAGCAGCCGCACATCAGGGTTCAACACGAGCAGGGTTGAGTCTTTTCCAACCGTCGCGACAGCCGCGTTGATGCCGCCGGCGTAACCCGAATTCCACCCAACGTTTATAACTCTCGGTCGGACGGGATGAGAGAGTGCTATGGCAACGCTATCGTCGCTGGACGCATTGTCCGCAATGACGACTTCAAAATCCTGGATTCCGTCGAGTCCTGTCTGAAGCGAATCGAGGAATGCTTTCAGATGCCGGCGACTGTTGTACGTCACCGTTACCACGGACACGCGCGCACCTCCTGGCTGCGACATTTCTTCGTCGCGACCGGTTCTCGCCACGGCTTCGTTCCCGATCTCTTTCACGTCTTCGATTCCATCAAAAATCGCGTCGCTTAACGCAATGATTGTTCATCCGTCCCGCCCGGTGGAAACGTGGCGAATATGTCACGTCTCCTGGAGCTCATCTCGAGCCACGCCGGGGACGATACCGCGGAATAGGCATCCGTCTCCGCCGACTCGCTTTGGGCGGGTTTCGCATCAAGGATCCAAACGCCACTTCCCAGAAGAAATAGAGCTAGAACATAAGTGCTGTTCCAGAAATGAACCGTCCATCCGATGAGGAACAGGAACCCCAGTGTGATGAGGTAGGCTGTCCGAAAACGATCGAGCCTCTCGTCAATATTTCTTCTGAGAGCCGTGGCGATGGCGGTCGAGAATCCTGCCAGCAGCAAGAAGATCGGGGCAGCGAAGCCAAAACGCATTGCCTCAAGAAGCCAGAAATTGTCTATGGTGCCGTTCGGCATCCATCCTGGGCGATCCCAATCGTTCATTCCGATCCCGAAAATGGGGTGGCTCAGCGCGGTCGCGGACCCATACTCCCAGATCAAACGTCGATACCAATATGTTTGGGAGTCGAGCACAATCATTTGTGTCACGATCGTGATTGCCGATCGATTGGAGACAATCTCAGCCGCGACGATCAGCAAGAGCGCCGCTCCGATAAGCAATTTCCAACGATGTCTATTTCCTCGGAGCAAAGTGTTCCAAAAAATCAGAAAGATTTGCACGGCCATGCCTGCGATTGGCCCGCTCGATAGAGAGGTTGCCGCTGTCACAACGACCAGTGCGACCTTGAAATTCCGGTGAGCTGCAGTTTTCTTGTAGCCAAGAACAAGGTAAGTGAGGGCCACGGCGCTTCCTACGTTCAATCCGAATAGAATTGGATGGTCGAATATTGAAATAACTCTCGTGCGACCTAGTCGTTGAACGACCGGGTAATCATTGACAGGCAAGACGACACTGAACACCTTGAGCAGGATGTTGCCACCGCCAAGGCACTCGACTACGGCAAACGGCATCAAAATCACGATGATCCAAAAAAACAGGCGAACGGCGTTGTGAAAGTCGGCCGCGTCACGGATCCAACATCGCGCAAGCATGTATGGCCCTACAGTTTCTATAAAGAGGATCCCAGCAGATTGGGCCCCGGCGACCAACCCGTGATTTGCAATGAGACCGATCAGCGACCAGACGGCAAGCATCAGGATCGAGATATCCGCAAGCCTTATCCGGCCGGCCTTGCCTGAGAATAATCGGACGGCGCAGGGCATTATCAATGCTAAAAGCACAAGGCGATAGATCGAGAGCCGAAGCGGCCCGATGTAGAAAACCCAAGGTATTTCAAGCGAGATAAGAAACACCCATACCGGCCAGGAGGTTCTCTTCCCGGACAGCGCGGCCGGACCGCTTCGCGCGAACTGGTTGGTGGATTCGAAGCGCTCGCCAAAGCCGGCGCGGCGGTCGGGACTTTTAACTTTGGGGCTCCAATACCCCGGTTGGCCAGCAACACTGCTCACGTGCCGATTTCCTACACGCGAACCAGTCGAATCATGGTCGACTGGATTAAGTGAAGCCGGCCGCCAATCCACCCGGCAATGATCTTTTTCCTGGTCAGAGCTGGCTGTTCGACAAGGATGGAAGAGAGATACGACAAGGGCAGCGTCACCATCATCGCCACCAGCGCCACAAATTGCCACGAATGTATCCCGGGATACATGATGCTGAAGTAGCAAAGAACCGGCGCGTGGATGAGATAGACTCCGTAAGACAGATCGCGCCTGACGAACGAGCGCCCTGGCAGGTTCGACAGCCCTGCGAAGACAACGAGATATGGCAGGCAGAGCGGCGCCGCGACGATACCTGCTCCATACGCAAGCGAAGCTATCAAGATGAGGAACGCTAGACCCGCCAAAGCAGCCGAGTAGGGTATTGTCCGACGGAAAGTGGATAGAGCGACGCCAAAAGCAAAATAGACGAAGAGGCTGATGAAGGTAACAAAACGACCAGGCAGCCGTTCGGCGACGGCAGGAAAGATTCCGTTCGCTACATAAAGGACATAGGCTACAAACAACACGGACAATAGAAGCCGTGGTCGACCTAGGATACCGACCATACTCATCACTGCTAACGCAATATAGGACAAAACTTCGAAATGCAGCGTCCAGAGCGCGCCATTGACAATTGCGGGATGGCCGTCCGGTAACTGTACCCCGGGGAGAAAATCATAAGTGAGCGTGAGAATGTTCTTCGCATAGAGTGGCAAGCCGAAATCGTCAGAGAAATACCGCTGCAGCGGCAGCATTGTCAGGATCGGACCAAGCACGATCATGGATAAGATCACTACGACAATGAGGGCTGGAAAAATCCTGAGCACCCGGCTTGTCGCATAATCAATTACCTTGCCCGACCGGACCAAGCCTGGGGCCACCAGAAAGCCGCTGATTGCAAAGAAAACAAGAACCGCGAGAAGACCGAAATGCAGAAATCCCCCGCTGAACGCGAAGAGGAGATCTGCCTTCGCATCGTGAATCGAACCGTGGGCATGATGCAGAAGGACTGTGATTGCCGCGGCCAATCTCACTTCATCGAAGCTCGGTCCCACCAAGCCCGTTTCGGCCAGGCGACTTTCTAGGGTTCGGCCGCACATGTTCCAATCGACAACATTTGGCATCATTTGGACGGCCCGGTGAGATCGGTCGCAGCAGAAGTTTGGGTGGGACACATGGCGCGCGCAACTACCTAATCGAGCCAACAGAGCGGCCTGTGATGGCAGCCAGAAACGAAAGGAGTACGAACGTGGCGGGAACGGGCGACTGTCGGTGTGACGTCGCAATTCCCCCGCGAGTGGTGAGACATTTTATCCCGGAACTCACCCATATCCCCTCCTCCTTGAAGAGAGGTCCACCAGTGCTTTTTGAGTCTGTTTCGAAAAGACCCCACGCTATTCTAACGGTGGCACGACTGTTCGGTAGGCTGATCGCCGGCGTCGCCGACCCTGGTGAGCCAGGACTCCCGCCAGAACGGATAAATCGCGCGGGGACAAAACCATCGACCGTTGACGCTGAGTTCGCCTGAGCAGGCGACACCGTCCAAGATTATGCAGTCTTTGGGGATCTTCAGCATGCGGCCCGTTTTCTCATCCACGATCCGCCGCACGGCAGTCTTTACACGGAACGTGCCGCCGCAATGGGGAAGCATCTCGCGGTCGAAGGAGAGGCCGCTACTTTCGCCGCGATGGTCGAGCGTGGCTGCGATTTCCTCCGCGGACCGTACCCGGACCAGCTCGCCAGGCTGCAGGCCGAGCATCTCGCGCTTGGAGCCAACCTTACTCGGACCTTGCAAGGGGAGCGTCCTTATCAGCCCGAAATGATGGAGCGCGTCCATTATTATGGCCCGGACCAGAAGGGCTACGAACGGGATCGGCTTGAAGTTGCCGTTCGTCAATTCGCGCCAATATTGCCCAAAATCCCGTCGCCTCACGGGCTCGGATGCCTTGAGAGCGTCAGTCGATTGACATCGCCAGACCTGCGCCCCGCTTTCATCCACCGGGGTGGCCGGGTGCGTAGCGGTGCCGGCAGTCCGCTCGAGCTCTGCGGAAGCTGCCATGCTGGCGACCCCAGAACGCGCGGCGTGGTTGTCACCGACTTTGCTCAGCCATTCCTCTTTCCAGTAAATACGGCAACCTGCCTGACATCCGCCGTGGCTCGACCCGTCGCAGCGCAGATCCTCAAGATAGACCGTCCCGCGCATTCGACGAGAGCCACTTTCATCAACCATGTTGCAGACTTTGTCGACGCGCCGCGACACCGTAAAGCGTTGGCCGACATATGCTATCATCTCCGGCATGAACACTGTCCCGTGCAGGGCGCTATCCCTGTCGAGTGTCGCGACAATCTCAGCCGCGGAGCGCACCTCGACGACATCGCCAGGGCGTAAGGGACCTCCGTTCGCTGGTTTTTCCATGGTTTTTTGTTCCTCAAGTTTAGTGGCGTCGCCATCGATTCGAAGCCGCAGCCGCTTGGAGCCAGTTCCAACTTGCCGGTCCAAAGGCGCCGAGAGAGCATCGTACACAAAGAGACGGTGGGCGATTGCTACCCAAAAGCGAGAGAGCCGGAGCGCCGATAGTGGTAAAGGCAATAGCCGCGAGGCGCTCGTCACTGATGAGGAACCTACCCGGTGATGCCGTTGCCAGCCGCCCGTGGGCAAGGACGCGTGGATGCCAGGTCTGGAATCTGGCTCGCTGCGACGAATGCCTGGCAACGGATCAATAGCTTTTGCGGCGTCCGGGTCACAGCTCGCCAAGGACTGAAATCACCTTCCTTGGCTGATGTGGGGCGCGAAGGGCATCCGGTCGCATTCAGGTGGCCGGAGCGCCGGCTTATTCTTTCGTGGATGGCTAGTTCAGCACAATGAATAATGAGAGCGACTTCCGAAGTTGCTCCACTCATCGCCACGTCAGCTAAGATGGTGTCGATTTCGACCGGGCGCCCTCCCTTCCCGCGGTGGAAAAGGGGGCGCTATAGAGGGTAGGCAGTCTGATGAGTGAAATGCTGCAGCTGCGCCAATTCATCACCGATCCGCGAGAGCAGCGATCGATAGCGACGACCTTGCGAAGAAGACGGTGGGCGGAATTCCAGCGGCGCTTCCCCGACATCGGACGAATGCGCGTGGTCGATCTCGGCGGAACGGTGGTTCATTGGGAGAGAAGTCCGGTTCGCCCCAAATGGGTGACGGTAGTCAATCTCCTACCCCAGACGAGCACGGCTGCCTGGATCAGAGTCGTGCAGGGCGACGCCTGCGATCCGCCTGCAGAAATCCGAGCCATGGAATTCGACATCGTGTATTCGAATTCCTTGATTGAACATGTGGGTGGGCACGCGCGCCGTGCCGACCTCGCTTCGATCATCCACGGTTTGGCGCCGCATCATTGGGTGCAAACCCCTTATCGGTATTTCCCGATTGAGCCGCATTACCTCTTCCCGGGCCTGCAATTCCTGCCCCAGGCAGCCCGCGCCAAGTTGATCCGACGCTGGCCGTTGTCACCGTCGCGGCCAGACCAGGGACAGGCCGTCAAGGATGTGCTGGAGATTGAGCTCCTGTCACAGACCGAGATGAGGTATCACTTTCCTCGCTCTGACCTCTTCAAGGAGCGGGTGCTGGGGATGACCAAATCGATTGTCGCCGTCAATTGATGAGGCAGCTGCATTCACGCTGGAATGACAACCATAGCGATTGCGACAGCGCTCGCGGTGGGGGTAGTCGCGTTAGTGCTAACAGGCCAAGCTGGCACAAACAGGCGCGCGGCGGCCGTCTGCCTCCAGCACGCCAGCGATCGGATATCATAGTCTAACGACTGGCAGCAAAGCCCCAACAATTGCAGATGGTTCGTCACTGTGCGCAGTCCTTACCTTCTCGGAATTTTGCGCATCCGCCACGCGGTTCGCAGGCCCTTGAGCGAATGCCACACGAGAGTGTCGCGGAGGGACATCTTCAACCTGCGCACCAGCAGATCGGCCTGACCCCGCATCGTTCTCGGGATCTCGATCTGGTGGAGTGGTATCGCAGCGTCGCAATACTCCGTCTTGTAATCCTCGTTGCCAAGACCTTGATCGAACTCCTTCATGCCAGCGTCTATCGCCCACTCAATCAGATGGTTGAGCAAGTGGCGACCGGGCGAGAAACGAACCCATTCGCCCGCTTCGAAACTCGGCATCATGTAGTAAAATCTGCTATCGTCCTTGTATCCCCAGTGCACCGCCAGGACCGTGCCGCCCAAATTTAACGACGAAATATGGACGTAGCCTCGTGGGGCAAGCTCGAGCGCGGCCTGCCGAAGAAAGGCACGATAGCCAGGTCGCTCCATTCCATCGACCCCAGTCGTTTCGATATAGCGTCGCGACTTCTGCCTCATCATCGCTTCGAGCATCTCGTCGCGTTCGGCGGACGTGCTCGCGATCCTGAAGGCGACTGTGCCGCGCTCACCAAGCTTGCGAAGCTTGCGCCGCGTGTCCTGGGCTCGCGGGAGGCGCTCGGAGACAAACTCGTCCACGCTGCTGGGCAGGCGCATGACATACCCGTTGTGGGGATAACGAGCCGTGATCAAGGGCGTCAGCGGATTGTCGATGTCGAACACGCGCTCGGGCATCTTTTCGACAACTGCGATGTCGAAAGGGGGTGCAATCCTTGCTATTGCATCCCACAACTTGCCTACGAATGAAGGGCGCCAGTCTTTGACGTGCGGAAACAGGACTGGCGCATTGTAGTCGCTGACGCCACCGTCCAAGAACGACAAGACCTTCAAGCCGAATTTGCGCTTCTCGATGCCAAGCGGCAAAAGCGCGTGAGGAGCACCGCGCTCGTCTACCACCGCAATAAACAATGGCCGAGTGCCGCGCGCCGGCCCGATTGTGTCGCACCAAACGTTTAAGAAATCGGCCGTCTGGAAAACGAAGGCGCGAGCCGAGCCCCGATTGGCCATGGTCGGCCACATGGCCGCAAAATCCCGCCATGAATCACTTGCCGAGACAACCAGGGAAGACCCCTCGATCGGGGTGCTGCGGATCATTTGAGGCAATCATTGATCAAGAGATGGACTGCGCCAGCATTGGGCGCGACGAAAATGCCGCTGGTGGAGACGCCAAACCTCCATTCCCATGAAAGATTTTCCGCCCCTGAACAGCTCGCCACCAGTTTTGGACCCCAGTAACCACCCGCAACCCGCGTCGGGCTCCGTCTCACCAATGGGTCATCATCTGTCCAGGCCGGTTCGGAACATATCTGAACAAAAGACGCACATTGCTAACCAGTTGGCCGACTGGATGCATACGTCCCGCGATTTATGATCTTCATGGCACTTCTGCATCGCGCTGGTCGAGTGTTCACCTCAAGTGCTCGAGGAATGAACTACCGCAGCAGACCTGGGGCAGTCCACGAGGACCGCGAAATGATCACTGTCATCATCCCACATCTCGACCAGCAAGAAATGCTCAGGCGCTGTCTCGCATCCTTGCAGGCGCAGCGGCCGCCGCAGCAAAAAGTCGAGATCATTGTCGTCGACAACGGATCGAGACAGATACCGAGCGACCTTTGCGCCTCCTTTCCCACTGTCACGCTCCTTCTCGAGCGCACACCTGGCCCCGGGCCAGCGCGCAACCGCGGCGCAGCCCACGCGAGCGGCGAAACGCTAGCTTTCATCGACGCCGACTGCATCGCCCATCCCGATTGGCTTTACGAAATAGAAAGCTGCTTTGCAGAAAGGGAAGATATCGGCATCATAGGCGGCGACGTCAGGATTGCGCGTCAGGACGCACACCGACTTACCCTACTTGAAGCTTACGAAAGCGTCTTTGCCTACCGAATGCGCGAATACATCACCAAGCAGGGATATACCGGGACCGGCAATCTGGCGATGCGCAAACAAATTCTGTCTGCGGTTGGACCGTTCGGTGGGATTGAAATTGCGGAAGATAGGGACTGGGGACAGCGGGCGCTCCGCAAGGGCTTCCGCACCCACTACCGCAAGGGGATGATAGTGTTTCATCCCGCCCGCCGGAATCTCACTGAGATCGCTGCAAAATGGGAACGGCATGTTGCTCACGATTTCAATCGGGTACGCTCTCAGCGAGGGTGGCGGCCGCGCTGGATCTTGCGCAGTTTCGCGGTCGCGCTCTCGCCCGCGGCGGAGTTGCTCCGGGTGGGCTTTTCCGATCGCATCGAAGGCCCAAGGGCGCGCATGCTTGCCATGTACGGCGTCGTCCTGGTTCGCCTTTACCGATGCAAGGTGATGCTGGCTCTTGGATTCGGAGCAGACGCCTCGCGCATCCTCGACAAATGGAACCGCGTCTGAGCGCAGGGAAGACCCGGCTCACGGCTTCCTCGGAGCGGTGGCCCTGGCTCGTTGATAGGCGGCGATAAGGTTCGGCACTTGATAGCTCCAGGCAAGTTCCCGCTGCAAACGATCGCGGCCGTAATCACCCATAACCTTGCGCTGTTCGGGGTTGCCAAGCAGCCATTCAACCTTGTCAGCAAAGTCGATCGGATCATCCGGGCGGGCGTAGAGAGAGGCTGTATCCGCCGAGAAACGCCCCTCGGTGACGTCGAATTGCACAATTGGTTTGCCGAAAGCCATGTACTCGAGAATCTTGTTCATGGTGGACTTGTCGTTCATCGGATTGACGCGATCCGGATTGACACACACGTCGGCTGTTGAAAGCACGGTGAAGAGCATTTCGTCGGCAACCCGACCGGTGAACGTGACATAGTCGTTCAGCCCCAAACTTTGGCAGTATTCCTTGAGATTTCCAACTTGCGGGCCACTGCCGACAAGAACGAACTGAATGTCCTGCCGACCGCGCTCATGAACCAGATGTTTGACGCTACGCAAAAGTAGGTCGATTCCCTCCTGTTCCCCCATAACGCCGACATAGCCCACGAGAAACTTGCGTCCTTTCTTCAGGCCGGGGTCGGGGCAGTCGATCCTCAAGCGTGCCAGGTCCGGACCGGACCGCACCACGAAGACATCGCTCTCGCGCTTCCTGCCACGGGTGAGCGCGATCCTTCGGTAGCTCTCATTGGTCGAAATGACGACGTCGGCGCATTTGAATGTTATCCATTCGAATAGGCACAAAAGCCGCCACAGCCGCCCACGCTTGCCGAACTTCGCCTCGTAAAGCTCGGGATTGATGTCGTGGTGGTCGAAAATGAAACGCTTGCCGAGCAACTTGAACGGCAGAGCGACGAGAAAGATCAGATCCGGCGGGTTGCAAGCATGGATGGTCTCGAACCCATGCCTAAACAGGATTTTCCATGCCAGGCGGGTCTCGTGCCAGAGCGCCGCGCCGTATTCGAGGAGGAACTCCGATGCGCCTTTGGCTTCGACCGGCAAGTCATGCCTGTAGACGTGAATGCCCTCCAACGTCTCTTCATGCTCTTCCGCCCCTACGCCGACAGGGCAAATGATGGAAACCTCCGCGCCAGCGTCACGCAATGCACGCGCCTCCTGCCAAACGCGCCGGTCGAACGGCACTGGCAAGTTCTCCACAATCATCAAGACCTTGCGGGCAGAAAGACTGCCAGATCGAGTTTGTTCGGCCCCAAACATTGAGATGGCGGACATGTCTCTCCCCTAAGCCACAGCGCGCCTGACATCGAACGGCAGGGCGGCATCACCAGGCTGAGCAGACTCTTCCAGGGATGCGGGAGGGGCTGGCAGCCAGTTTGCGCTATCCGACAGCGCGTTGAGGTCGATCACGCTCTGCGCCCTCGAGAAGGAAAGCATGCCCGCAGTGCGGTTTGCGAATATCACCCGATCATAATGTCGAGCTTCGGCCTGCTTCTTGCTCACCAGCAGGGTGGCAAACTGCGGAAGCCACGACCACGCATAACCCAGATTGGCGCCGACCAACTTGCCGGCGTCGATGGCCGGATCAAAAATCGAGAGCCTGTAGCGTTCCCTCAGCAGGCTGCGCGCAAGGTCGATATTCGGGCTCTCTCTCAGGTCGTCCGTTCCGGCCTTGAAAGCCAGGCCCGCGAGAAGCACTGATGCTCCCGGCTTCAGACCCTTTGTGGCGAGTTGGAACAGGCAGTATTTATGGGCGTCATTGGAGCGCAGGAGCGAGTCGATCAAAGGCGCATTTATCCCGCAGTCCGCCACGATGTTCTGCAATGCACGGACGTCCTTTGGCAGACACGAGCCACCGAATGCTCCGCCGGGGCGCAGGTAGTATGGAGAAATGTTGAGTTTTGTGTCGGAAACAAAGATCTCGTGCACTTTCGCCGGATCGACACCGAGTTGAAGGCCGATCCGGCCGATTTCGTTGGCGAACGCCACCTTCATCGCATGCCAGCTGTTGTCGACAAATTTTGTCATCTCGGCTTCCGCAAATCGCGTCACGAAGCGCGGCGCTTCGAAGCCGGCAAAAAGCTCGTCTAACGCTGGCTTTGGCTCGCCGTCCTGCGTTCCTATGATCACCTTCGGAGGCAGGAAGTAGTCATTGACGGCCGAAGATTCCCTCAGAAATTCGGGGCAGTAGGCGAGTTCAACGCGGTCCGCCGCGTCTCCCAGCAACCCTGCGAAGATCGGTGCGATCAGACCCTCCATTGTTCCGGGCCTTACGGTCGAGCGGTAGATGACGGTCAACGGCTTCGCGAGGCTGTGCCCCACGTGCAGCGCTATTTCCTTTGAGACTTCAGTCACGAATCTCATGTCGTGGGCGCCGTCCGCTCCGCTTGGCGTGCCGACGCATACTATTGCGGCGTCACAGTCTTCGAGCTTGTCTTCGACTTCCACGAACGCCGAGATGCGATGCTCCGCCAGCCCATGGAGCAGCATTTCGCCAAGTCCCGGCTCGATGATCGGTGCAATTCCGGAGTTGACGCCCGCGACCTTGCGGCCGTTGACGTCAAACCCAACCACTTCATGGCCTTGGTGTGCAAGGCAGCACAGGGTGGTAAATCCGACATAGCCCAGCCCGAATACAGCTATTTTCATGGACGCCCCTAACTCCGCATCATGTTTGAGCCGGGCAGAGATCGCCTCAGACAAACAATGGCATTGTTCCAACTCCGGGCGAATTGAGGAGCTGTCCGTTGAGCGAAGCGACCGCACACTTATGGGTAGAATGCCCCTTAGGCATGGTCAAAAAGGGGGATGTTCTCTGCATTCAGATCGCACCCAACTCTGCGAAGCCCGCCGCGCTGATGAGCTTGGACGGATCATGCGATGCGAGAAAGGCGATAGGCCGGGTTGAAGAATGAACACCACAAGCTCATGGTGGGAGGGTTTTTCGCAGACGTCGATTTGTACTTCCCTTGCGCCGGATATCGGTTCCTGCGCGCAAAGGATCATAAGGAATAAAGCGACCATAGGAAATTAGGTGTGGTTGGATCGAAAGAGCGCTTCATCAACTTCCACGGCATAGGCATAGCCCCACCCGGTATCGACAAAGCCGAACTGGATTTCTGGTGGGATGCGGATCCATTTCTCGCCGCCCTAGACAAAGTATCTGCAGCTGCGAGCAATTACCCCCTCCTCATCACCTTTGACGACGGCAATGAAAGCGATCTCGACATTGCGTTGCCCGCACTTCTGGAAAGAAATCTCAGTGCGTCTTTTTTTGTTTGCGCAGGGAGAGTGGGAAGCCGCGGATATCTGAGTGCATCGGGGATCAGGCAACTTCTTCAGAAGGGTATGCGGATCGGGAGCCACGGCATGCACCACCTTGACTGGAGCAAGCTCGATGATGCCGGTCTGCAGACCGAAACAGTGGATGCCAAGCACAAGCTGGAAGACATCTGCGGTTGCGAGATCGATGAGGCCAGTATTCCTTTCGGCCGTTATGATCGCCGCGTTTTGAGAAAACTGAAAACTGAAGGCTACAGCCGTGTCTACACGTCGGGTCGCGGCATCGCCACCAAGGAAGCATGGTTGAAACCGCGCAACACGCTGGACCGCTCATGGCAATGGAAAGACATCCCAAAGGATCTAGTCCTCCAGGACTCTTATCTCAAGCGGCTGCGCTCCAGTCTCTCGCACGCTCGCAAGTCTGTTTGGTAACTGCTGTGCCCTGCCATCGTCGCGTCTAGTACGCGTTTAGCCCGCGTAAGACGGCAAACGGTGTTTGCAGGATTATGCGGATGTCCAGCCAGATACTCCACCTCTCTATGTAGAGCATGTCCATCTGGATCCGGTTCGTCATCAGGTCGACCCCCGGCGTTGCGCCGCGAAGTCCGCTTACCTGGGCCCAGCCTGTGATGCCCGGCTTCATTTGACGGCGAAAAGCGTAGTTGGCGATCGCTCGACCGAATTCGCTGTCATGCGAAGCGGCATGCGGCCTCGGTCCAACGACCGACATGTCACCCATGAGGACGTTCAGCAATTGCGGCAGTTCGTCTATGCTGGTTCGACGAAGCCAACGGCCAAACGTTGTGGTGCGTTTGTCCTCGGAAGTGGCTTGCTGGATTCCTGGGCCGTCCTCCAGGACGTTCATGGTCCTGAATTTGTATATCTTGAAGGCTTTACCGTTGAAACCTATGCGGGTTTGCCTGAACAGGACCGGTCCGCGCGAGTCGAGCTGGATCATCACGGCAATAAGTGTCATGAACGGCCAAAGCAGCGCCAAAGCGGCCATTGAGATGGCGACGTCCATGAGCCTCTTCGCTGCCCGCTGCATAATAGAGAGCGGCGGATGCTGCAGTTCGACGAGAGCCGACGATCCCACTATCTGAGCCGGCTGCCTTACAAAATCGACCAGCCAGTCGCGGGCAATGAGCGAGACTGGCAACGGAAGTTGGCGCAGAAGCGCTAGATGAGGTTTGAGCCGCTGCCAATCCCGAACATCGGCCGCTATGAGTATCTCATCGACATCTGAGTTCTGCGCGATCGCGACTGCAAGTTCGATCCGCTGCCGTATCAGCGCTTCGTTATCCGGCGTCCCAAGGTTCAATCGATACTCGATGTGAATTCCATGCTGCTGCAGCTCAGGGGCTGCGTTGGCATCGAGTGAGGCTCCCTGGTGGATCAAAACCGCTTTGCGTCCTGCCGTGGTTCCTTTTGCTGAATCTCTGCGGACAAACAGCCGCCAGCAAACTCGATGAGCGAAAAGCGAGATCAGTCCATCGAGCGCCAAGGCAACGCCGGTTTCCGGATCAACCTGCTTGCCCAGAGCAAAGGTGCTTACGCCAAGGAGCGCCACCGTGCATAGCCATAGCGACGTAACGACATGGAGGCGCATGTTTTCGGAAAGAATTGTCGAAGGCTGGTAGAGGCCGGCCAGCTTCGCCGAGCACACGAACAGCGCGCAGGCGATGGGTGCAATGGCCAATGTTAGCATCGCCACCCCGCCTCCATCTGCGCCCGATTGCACGCTCCAGATGGCGCACGCCGCGGTAATGGCCAATGTATCCGCCGTGATGGCCAGCGGGGCTACTGACCGGTACGAAACGAGGGAACGTCCGGAAGGACTGGCTGCAAACTCCCTTGCTGTCTCCAAACTGGCGATCGGCGACATATCCATTGCAAATACACCGGACCGTGTTGACGATAGACAGGCAGGCCGTAACGCCCGCTTGCACACATTATTTGGCCGGTCCGACGCCGCGCAAAACGCCTACAAAAGTGCGCTGAGCTCATCCCAGTTATTCAGAAGGAGTAGTTGGTTGAGGGCTTGCGCGATCACGGCCGTTATTGCGCCTTTTGCGGTACCAGCGCACCGTTCGCCGGAGACCCTCGTCGAGGGAGGTTTTCGCTATCCAGCCGAGCCGCGCGCACGCATACCCGGTATCGGCGATCACTTCGTTTTCAGCCGGCCGGTCGGGCACCGCGCCGAAGATGGGAGGGGGTGCGGAGCCGACGATTGCAACAATCCTCTCGACGATTTCGCGAATAGAGACGAGGCGGCCAGATCCGAGATCGATCGTGGCCCCCTCGATCCCCTTTGTCGTCGCCGCCAAAACAAACCCGTCGATCACATCGTTCACATAAATCCAGTCAGCCCGTCGCTTGCCGCTGGTCACTTTGGGTGGGGTCTCGACAAGCAGCGACTCGATTACTGTCGGTATGAGCTTGGCGGGCGCCTGACGCGGTCCGTAGACCATGAATGGCTGCAGAATGACCACCGGTGCCTGGAAGAGAGTGTTAAACATGCGTCCGTAGCCGGACGCCGCCCATTTCGCCGCTGCATACGGCGAATGTGGAGTGGGACGCGCAAGACCCGGCTGGGGCTCGGTAAACGAGCCGCTCAGGATAATGCGGCTGCTGCCGGCCTCCGTTCCGGCCAGCAGAACGTTGAGTGTGCTGGTCAACAGGCTTTGGTAAGTCGGCACCACCAATTCAAGGTCTGGGCTCGCGCCAACCGAGCCGGACAGATGATAGACGATGTCGGGCTTCACCGTGGCGACAACGCTACGAACCGTCGAGAGATCGGCCATGTCGGCTTGCCACCAGATCGGTCCGCGATCGTCTCTCTCTCGTTCGAAACGTGACGTCGCGTGGACCTCGCAGCCAAGTCCGAGCAGCCGTTGGCAAAGATGGGAACCAAGGAAGCCACCCCCGCCCGTGATCAGAACCTTGAGGTCAGTGATCTCGGAATTTTGGTGGACCATCTCGGCCGGCCTCCATGTCCGCGGACTGCACCATCGCCCATTCCTAGTCTTGACTCACAGGTGTCGATGACACGAAGCGTCCCTGATTTCCACGCAAGCGCCTGAGCAGCAAAAGCCTTGAATCTGAGAATTGCGCCCGTCCGGCCCTGATTGTTTCCTTCGCCCAGAAGCGGCGAAGCGCCATTTCGCATCGACGCAACTGATCCTCGGTAAGCTTTGCTTCCAGAACGATATCGCGGAGGTCGCGATAGGTGCGGGACGGCCAGGTTCTGAGTTCTTCGCTGCTGATGGGATCAAGACGTCGGCGGAATGCAACGCGGTCGAGGCCGCGACGCGGCTTCTGCGTGCGGTTCGCGAGCCGATCGGGGATGTGAATGATCGGCCCTATCAGCGCCAGTTCGGCGCATATGAGCCAGTCTGCCTGCTCGGAGCGGCGAAGCATGCGCGTTTCCAAGAGCCGGGAGCGTCGGTACATGCCGTAGATCGGGTCATACTTGGCGTCGCCGGCATGGTAGAACCACAGCATCCTTTCAAACCGCCGGGCTGCGTCGCCGGAGCTTGGGAATTCCCCCTCGTAGTCCTTCCATCTCGCCGCCCCCTCGGGCGAGTAAACGGTGAAGCCGGTGGTCAGGCCAATTGCATCTGTCCGGCCTTCAAGCGTCTTCACACATTTCGAAAGATAGCCCGGCTCGAGCCAGTCATCGGCGCTGATCCAGCGGAAGAACGTGCCATGTGCCAGGCGCAGCACCCGGTTCATGTTCTGATGAAGCCCAATATTCGAAGGATTGACGTTCAGTCGGATGCGCCCATCGGCCCGCGCATAGTTTGCAAGCGTTTCTGTCACTCCATCGTCAGATGCATTGTCGGAAATGACGAGTTCGAAGCCCTCGAAATCCTGGCCGAGGATGGATTCTATGCAATTTTCCACCCACCCTTTTCCGTTGCGGACGGCAAGGCCGATGCTCACCCGTGGAACATTTTTGCTCATCTGCTTGCTCCGAGATTGGCGGATATGTCGGCAATTCGATCCGGCGAGGCGGGTTTCAACGCTGCCAGGACATCCGCATAGAATTTCCGTTGCCCCAGGACGAATAGGAGCAGACAAGCGTAGACCGCGCCCATGACCATCCCGCCCATCAGAAGCCGAAGGAGCGGCGTGGACGACGGCCCCAGGTAGAACGCCGCCTCCAGTCCCGCACCGCTCGCGGCGATACTGGCCAGCAATGGCCGCCAGATCGCGGCAAAGAGATCGAAAGGCGACAGAAGCGTCCCCTTCGCGCACCAGACAATATGCGGCACCACCCATACGGTCATGGCCGCAGAAACGCCCAGAGCCACGCCGTTGGCTCCGTAAGGTAGACCTATGATGATGGCCAGGCAGACCAGCACAGCGATGGCGTATGCCATCTTGAGGCTGCGTCCCTGGAGACCCGTCGACTGGAGGAACCATCCCGTTGGGTTGATGATCCCGAAAACCAGGATCGTGGGGGCGAGCAAACGGAAGATCGGCGCTACAGCATGCCACTTGTGCCCAAGGACGACGGTGATGATCTCGTCCGCGAAGATTGCACAGAACATTGTCGTTGGAAGTGTAAGACTGTTGACGAGCGTATATCCCTTGAGGAAATACGCTCTGCAGCGCGCCGGATCGCCCTGCAACCTGGACAGGGCGGAAAAGGCCACTCCACCGACTGCCGACAGCAAGGTCGTGTTCGGTATGTTGATGAGCTGATAGCCTCGCCCATAGATGCCCAAGGCGTCTGCTCCCAGATAGCGCCCGATCATCAGCTTGTCGAAATTATAGGCCAGGTGGACGACCAGATTATTGAACGTGATCGTGGCCCCGAACCTAAGCATGGACCGAACATCGGAGAGCCTTCCGGGCTTTCCCGGACGCCAGGAAGTCGAGAGCCACATAAGAAGGGTCGTCGTCGCAGGCTGAACGAGTGCAGCCCCAACCAGCGCCCAATAGCCAAGGCCGTAAAACGCCATTCCAAGCCCGGTCGCAACGCTGGCTAGCTGGGCAACTGTCTCTATGACAGCCAGGGCCCCATAGCGCAGCGAGCGTTGGAGAAGCGCAAGATGCTGCACTCCGGCGGCATTGAACAGGAACCCGGCCGCCAGCGCGGCGGTCACTGAGAGGAGGCGAGGCTCTTGGTAGAAAGCGACGAGGAAAGGCGCGATGATGACGCAGAGCACGCCAAGGGTGCTGCCGACTGCCACATTGACCCAAAAAAGGGTCGATACATATTCATCGCTGATGTCGGCTCTTTGAACCGTCGCTGCCGAGAGTCCTGCGGTGGCGAACAAGTCGAAGAAACTTGTGACCACCGTCACCATGGCGACCAGTCCGAAATCCGCCGGCTCCAGGAGGCGTGCGATTGCGGCGACAAAGCCAAGTCGCAGAACAAAGGAAATCCCTTGTCCGCAAAGCTTCGCAAACGCGCCCCGCAGCGATTTTCCTTTCAGTTCCTTCAGCTTCGAACTCCCTGCAGAAAGAAGATGACGTACGGTCCGAAATTCGTAACAGTGCCATGGCCAAGTCACAGGATGGCGTGAGATTGCCCGCCAAGACGATGCCAGCTTATGGCTCGCGCTTCGTGCCGGGCACCCCTCCACAGCACAGGTGGCCGACATCAATTGTGATTAGTTGGTGCCCGTTTGAACTAGTTCCGAAGAGCCAGCAATGCGGCCCGGGGTGGGTCGAGGGTCCGGGCGCTTCTCCGGCCCGGTGAAGTGCGGGGCGCGTCCGGCTTCTTTGCCCATAAAATCCCGCAGCTGGCCGGAACGGCGAGCACAGGACATCGAGACGCTGTCAAGCCCGGAAATTTGCGCACATGGCCGACAGACCTAAACCCCTCATCCGATTGGGTCAGTAGCCTCGGGACAAAATCGTGCGAAGGTCGAACAGCGCCATGCATTCCGCAGGAGGAACAATGCGAGTTCTGGTTACGGGCCATCAAGGCTATATCGGCTCTGTGATGGTGCCCATGCTGATCGCTGCGGGGCACGACGTCATCGGTTACGATGCCAATCTGTACGAGCGTTGCACCTTTGCCCCCGCAGGCAAGCTCACCAACATTCCAAGCATTTGCAAGGACGTGCGCGATGCGAGCCACGACGACTTCGTCAATGTCGAGGCCGTCATCCACCTTGCAGCGCTTTCCAACGACCCGCTCGGCAACCTGAACCCCGACATCACCTTCGCGATCAATCACCGCGCAAGCGTCCGGATAGCCCAGGTTGCCAAGGAAGCCGGCGTGCGACGTTTCCTGTTCGCCTCCTCCTGCAGCAACTACGGGGTATCCGAGAGCAACCTGATCGATGAGACCGGTGACCTCAATCCCGTCACGGCTTACGGAAAGTCCAAGGTTCTGGCGGAACGAGACATATCGGCATTGGCAGATGGCGATTTCTGCCCCGTCTATTTCCGGCCGGCGACCGCCTATGGTGTCTCGCCGCGCATACGCTTCGACATCGTGCTCAACAACCTTATGGCATGGGCCGTTTCGGAAAAGCTGCTCTATCTCAAATCGGATGGAACGCCCTGGCGACCGCTCGTGCATGTCGAGGACATATCCCGAGCCTTCATCGCAGGTCTTGCCGCACCGACCGAAGCGGTCTGGAACCAAGCGTTCAACGTTGGGTCAACGGAGCACAACTACCGGATCCGTGACATCGCGGACATCGTCACCGAAATCGTCCCCGGCTGCCAACTCACCTTCGCCAGCGACGCCGGACCGGACAAGCGCTCGTATCGTGTCAATTTCAGCAAGCTTGCCCGCGTCCTGCCTGACGCTTTGCCGCGCCACAACGCTCGAAGCGGGGCTGAGCAACTTCTCAGCGTTCTCAAGTCATCGCGACTGACGCCCGGTGAATTCGAAGGTCCGCGCTATCAGCGGATCGCCCATATCAAGCACCTGATGGCGACTGGCGTGATCGCTCATGATCTTCGTCGCCTGACGCACAGCCAGGCAAAAATTCCGGCAGCGATGCTACAATAACGACGGCGATATGGATGATGGCGCTCAACAACTGGTGAATACTTCTGCCCGACTAGGCGAGAAGATTTACGAACTTGCCAGAGAACTTTTCCCGATCGCCCGCAGCATCACTGGTCCCGGCGTTCGCGAGACGCTGCGCGTTTTGTCACGGCACCTGCCGATCGAGGTGCACGAGGTTGCAACGGGAACGCCTGTCTTCGATTGGGTTGTACCAAAAGAATGGATCATCCGTGAGGCCTATATCGACGACGAAAAAGGCAACCGGATAGTCGATTTCCGGCACTCCAATCTCCATGTCCTGAATTACAGCGTTCCGGTCGACAAGGTGGTGAGCCTCGCCGAGCTGAAGGAGCATGTTTTCACGATACCGGAGCAACCCGACCTTATCCCCTACCGTACCTCATACTATGCGGAACGGTGGGGATTCTGCATGTCTCACAATCTCCTGACGTCTCTTCCGGAGGGTCGCTATCGCGTTCATATCGACAGCGAACTCAGGCAAGGCGCGCTGACATATGGTGAATATGTCCATGGCGGCACGAGCGACCGGGAGTTCCTGCTGACCACCCACATCTGCCACCCCTCAATGGCGAACGACAATTGCTCGGGCCTGGCTTTGCTGACGGTACTGGCAGGAAAGCTCCGCGCGCGTCAGACACGCTATAGCTATCGCTTCCTTTTGATTCCCGGAACTATCGGTTCCCTGGCATGGCTCGCGGCCAATGAGGACAGAATCCCCCGGATCGAACACGGCCTTGTGGTCTCGTGCGTCGGCGATGGCCAGGGCCCTACCTACAAACGCAGCCGGCGCGGTGATGCCTTCATCGACCGAGCCATGGAACATGTCCTTTCCCATCTCCCGGGCCAATCCGCAAAGGTGATCGACTTTAGTCCGTACGGCTACGACGAGCGCCAGTTCTGCTCGCCCGGCTTCAACATGCCGGTCGGCCTATTCCAACGCGGTGCCCACGGCACCTTTCCGCAATACCACACCTCCGCCGACGATCTCGATTTCATTCGTCCGGAGCATTTGGCCCATTCATACGACATGCTTGCGGGCGTAATCGACGTCGTCGAGGAAGACTGGGTTCCTCTCAACCTCAGCCCCAAGGGCGAACCTCAGCTTGGCAGGCGCGGCTTATACGCAGCGCTTGGGGGCCTTCACGCTTCCAGCCATGGGGCGATGCCAATGCTATGGGTTCTCAACCAAGCGGACGGCAGCAATTCGCTGCTTGCGATGGCCGAGCGGTCCGGACTTCCGTTCGCCGAGATCGCTGCCGCCGCCCGACTTTTACGCGAACATGGGCTGTTGTCAGCTCAGTAGCTCCGTGCGACGCGCTTCGGCCGTGAGCAGCGGCCAATGCCTGTCGCGATCCGACAATATGCTGGGTGGAGCAGGCCAGCCGATCGCCAGGCATGGATCGTCGAATCGTAAGCCGCTCGCCGCCCCGGGCGTATAAAACTCGGAAATCATGTAACTGACCGTCGAGTCGGGCTTGAGTGTCTGGAAGCCATGGGCAAAGCCACTGGGGATGTAGAGCATGCGGCGGTTGCTGGCCGTCAGCTCAAATCCCTCCCATTTCAGATAGCTTGGCGATTGTGGGCGCAGGTCGACAATGACGTCATAAATAGAGCCCGCAATACAACTTACCAGTTTTACCTCCGCATGAGGCGAATTCTGAAAGTGCATACCGCGCAACGTGTGCGTAAGCTGCGAATATGACATGCTGTGCTGGACGAAGCTGGTCGTCAGACCGTGGCCGGCAAACTCGGAAACGCAGAAGGTACGGGTAAAAAACCCGCGTTGATCCCAGATGGGTTCCGGCTCGACCAACATTGGTCCGCTGAGCGAAGACGGATGAAAACGCACTCGAAAGCTCCTTTTGACGAGCCTCAGCCTAAACTGCCGGCGATGCATCGCAGCAAAGCTATCTTGCTGTTGTCATACACAAACTGCTGTCCACTCAAGAATACATGATCAAAAAAAGGGCGTCCGCGTACCTCTTCTGGATCAACCTAGGCTGAGCCTCATTCGATTTGACTAACCTATCTCTCAGAATACCAAGTCAGCGGCTCTCGCCGACTGGTTCAAGGTCACTGCAGATAAATCCGGGGTTGGGTCTGATGAATTTTCATTCAGCCGACGCGCGCGGCCAACAGGTGGACGTCGAACACGAGCGACGTTGCCGGCTCTGTGCAGCGCCTCTTCGTCATACATTTGTCGATCTGGGAATGTCGCCGCCCTGCGAAAGCTTCATATCGCCGGACCGCCTGGGCAACGTCGAGGCCTACTATCCGCTTCACGTGATGGCTTGCGAGGGATGCTTCCTAGTGCAACTGCCGGAGCATATTACTCCGCAAGAGATATTCACCGAGTACGCATATTTTTCATCTTATTCCGCAAGTTGGGTCGCGCATGCGAAACGCTATTGCGATTACGCCGCGGCGCGCTTCGGGCTCCGACAAGACAGCCTGGTAGTCGAACTGGCCAGCAATGACGGTTATCTGCTGCAGCATTTTCAGCCGCTGGGGGTTCCGACACTTGGCATCGAGCCTGCGGCGAACGTCGCGCAAGCTGCAATCGCCAAGGGCGTGCCGACGCGCGTCGCCTTCTTCGGTGTACGCCTGGCGCGCGAACTCATCAACGAAGGCAAGCAGGCCGATCTCATCATCGGCAACAATGTTCTCGCGCAAGTTCCAGACCTCAACGACTTCGTGGCAGGCATCGTGCTACTGCTCAAGCCGCAGGGTGTGGTCACCCTTGAATTCCCGCACATTGAGCGGCTCATCGACGAAAACCAATTCGACACGATCTATCACGAGCATTTCTCCTATTTCTCGCTCACGACGATCGACGTGGTGGCCGCAAGGCACGGCCTCAAGATCTTCGACGTAGAGGAACTGCCCACGCATGGAGGCTCGCTGCGAGTCTATTTGGCGCGGGCAGATAGCGTCTATCGCCCGTCGCCGGCGGTGGCTGGACTGATCGAGCGAGAGGCAACCGCCGGCCTCAGGCAGATGCAGACCTACACGTCATTCGCCGATCGCGCCTATGGCGCCAAGCGCGCCCTACTCAGCTTCCTGATCTCGGCGAAGAACGAAGGCAAGACGATCTGCGGCTATGGAGCGCCCGGCAAGGGCAACACCCTTCTTAACTATTGCGCGATCGGCACCGACTTTTTGGATTTCACGGTCGACCGGAATCCCTACAAGCACGGACGCTTCACGCCCGGCATGCACATTCCGATCAAGCCCGTCGAAGCCATCCAGGAGGCTAAGCCGGACTACATCCTGATCCTGCCATGGAACCTGAAGGACGAGATCGTGAGACAGATGTCGCACGTGGCGGCATGGGGCGCGAAATTCGTCGTGCCAATCCCCTTCGTCAAGGTGATCGATCCCGCGGAGTACCGGCCATGAAAGTAGTTCTTTTCTGCGGCGGGCTTGGTACCCGCATTCGCGATTATTCCGAAGCGGTGCCCAAGCCGATGATCCCGCTCGGCCCGCAGCCAATCATGCGCCATGTGATGCAATACTATAGCGACTACGGGCATGAAGACTTCATCCTTTGCCTTGGCTACAAGGCAAACGTCGTCAAGGATTTCTTTCTCAACAGCCGGCCGCAGATGTTCGCTGATTGCGTGGTAACCGGCGACGGTCGAGATGTCAGGCTCTTGGATGACAGTCACAGGGGTTGGCAAGTCACTCTCATTGACACTGGCATCTGGCGCAACATCGGCGAACGGCTCTGGGCCGCTCGTGATTTGGTTCGGGACGAGGACATGTTCCTTGCCAACTACAGCGACGGGCTCACGGACGTCGACCTCGACGACATGGAGCGCAAGTTCCGCGCGAGCGGAAAGGTCGCCTGCTTCCTCGCGGTGCCCCCGCCGGTCACCTATCATTTTGCGGATATCGCCGAGGACGGCCACGTCCGTGAGTTCCGCAGTTCCACGAGCTCAGATATCTGGATCAATGGCGGGTATTTTATGTTCAGGCCAGAAATCTTCGATTTCATGCGCGAAGGCGAAGAACTCGTGCTTGAGCCTTTCCGGAGGCTGATTGAGGCCAATATGCTGATGGCCTACAAACACAATGGCTTCTGGCGCGCCATGGACACATTGCGCGACTGGCAGGTGCTCGAGGACATGGTCGAAAAAGGCAACATGCCCTGGAACCGGCAGATGCGCGAGCGGTCCGGTCATACTGGACTCGCAGTCGCCAGATCATGAGGGCCCTGTCGCTCGCAGGCATGCAGGAGAGTCTGTGCGTGCTTTGTCTTGGCGCCCATTCCGACGATATCGAGATCGGCGCGGGAGGGACCCTTCTGTCCCTTGTTGCCAGCGGCGCGAAGCTTGACGTGCACTGGATTGTGTTAAGCGGGCGCGGAGCCCGGGGCGAGGAGGCTCGCGCGTCGGCGCATAGCTTCCTCAAAGGGGTCACAGATCCCACCGTGATGATTGCAGACTTCGATGATAGCTACTTTCCGACCCAAGGGCGGGAGATCAAGGAATGGCTTGCGTCCCAGGCCAAAAAAGCCAAGCCTGACCTGATCTTCACCCACCGCCGGGATGATGCGCATCAGGATCATCGCGAGGTCAACAGGATCACCTGGAACCTTTTTCGGGATCACCTTATTCTTGAATATGAGATCCCGAAATGGGACGGCGACCTGGGTCAGCCAAACTTCTACACACCGCTGACCGAAGCCCAAATGCAGCGCAAAATCGAATTGCTTCTTGCCCACTTCGGCAGTCAGCGGTCCAAAGATTGGTTTGACGCCGAAACGTTTCGTGGCCTGGCACGGCTGCGCGGCATGGAGTGCCGCGCTAAGGACGGATTTGCGGAGGGGTTCGTGGTTCGAAAGGCCGCCTGGTCCCTCGGCTGAAGCGGGACGATCGTATGCGACGGATCGCGATAGGCAGGAGCGCCAGACCCTCTCCAAACGAGGTAGGTCGGTCGAGAATGTGGTGCACGTTTTCGCCAAAATCAGGCGATTTTGCCTACAGCAAACCCGTCGCAACAACTGCTAAGATTACAATAGAACGACGGTTGCGCAAACAATTACAAACAACCCCTAGTCGGCACGTTGCCTCTACATCATCGGTCAAACCGCATGGAGAATGCACGCTGCGAGCGAACCCACCCCCATGACGACACGTGGGGGGACTCTGTGAACAGCACTTCGCAGTCGGAGGGCGAAGATCCTGGTCATGGTACCGAGGTCGCGTCGGTCATCGATGCCATCCGCGAGTGCATTGGAACGTTGCAACTTGATCTCGACGGACAGGTTGTGGTTACTGGAGCTGGGTTTGGCTCGGAGGCGATCACGGCAACCGCGGCAGCGCTCGCCGGCGCCCGACGCGTATTTGCGCTTACAGCCGAGCGAAAAAAGCATGCCAGAAGTCCAGCCACCTCCTGGGACGCCTTGGACCTGGCCACCGATGCCGGACATTCGGCCAGGCTGGAGATATTGCGACGAATGCATCCTCATCACTGGAATGACGTCGACATTCTTGTGAGTTGTCCCCGGACGCTGCCGATATCACGGTCGACCGTCGAGTACCTCCGACCAAATTCAGTCGTAGCTCTAATGGCCGAGCCATGGGAACTCTCTCCCGAGATGGTGGACCTAAACGCCTGCAGCGAGATGCAGGTCAAAGTCGCCGCTCCAAATCTAGAGCATCCCAGCATAAACCTGCATCCCGATTTAGCCCGGCTGTGCTGTCGACTGTTGCACGATGCAGGCATAAACCCCCGCGATACGAGAATCGCTCTCCTGTGCGACACCCCCTGCAGGCGCTACATAGAAGATGCCCTGATCGAGCAAGGCGCGAGAGTGACAGTGTTTGCTCACCCGCAGATGCTGCTGCCGGAAATGTGGGACGCTGTCGTGGTGGCATTGCGGCCGGCGGAAAAACCGTCGATGGATATCAATGGCCTTGCCCGGGTATTCGAAGCTGCTCATGGGAGCCTGCTCATTCAATTCAGCGGCGAGATCGACCGCCTGGCTGCTCGGTACTTTGGTCTTCGCGTCTGGCCGCCGCGAAAGCCGGCGCGCGGCCAGCTCGGCGTATCGTCTGAGATTCTCGGTTGGCATCCCACGATCCGCAGGCTAGTCGGCGGTCTCAAGGCAGCCGAGATGGCGCGGCGTGGAGCAGATCTCCGTCGCGACGGCATCGGTTCAATAGTCGGCCCCTCGCCCAACTGACTCGAGGTCAGCAAGCGCCGCGCTTCTCGCGCTCCTGGCCCGCGTTCAGACCAATGCGCTTGAGACACGGACCTTTTTGTTACGGCGCCATCGGAGCCAATGTCGCAGAATGCTCCACTGCAAGGCTATGTGCCACCAACTTGGCCAAGCGAAGTAACAGAGCAGCCCCGTTGTCGCCGCCGCACCAGTGCGACAACGGGTCTAGCTTCAAAAGACGCAAGGCGGCCGGCGTCCTTCTTGGGGTAAGTGGCTTCAGAACGCCGGCCCGGCGGACTCAGTCCACCGTACATTAATGATAGCTAAAATACTCTCGCGAGAAATAGCGATTCCGGGAATCCCGAGCTTTTCGCGGCGAGACCCGTAGCGGGAAGCACTTCTAGGATAGCGGTAGCAAACCGGATGGTGGGCTGAATATTCGGAATATTTAATATTATCAATTTTGCAGTGACAGACCAGCCGGCACGCCACCCCGATCCTTTCCGGCTCGAAACCGGCCCTTACATGTCGAGCCGCCTCGATAGAGAAGGCAAATCGCCTTAACCCGAACGCCGACCTCGCAGTGATTGCGTCCCTCACCCGATCGGGTGAAGCGCGCGGCCTCTTTCCGACTCAAACTGCCAATCTGGTCATAGATTCACGCATCAAGCCGGCCGATATCGATGTGGTACATCCTGACATGCCGGCCCGCGTGGTGTTGTCGGTCTATCCGAGCCGGCATCTGCCGCAAATCCATGGCTTGCTCACATCAGTGTCGGCCGACCGGCTGACGGACGAAAAGACCGGCGAGCCTTATTTCCTCGCCAAGGTCAAAGTCGACACAGCCGATCTCGCAGAGCTGCATGACGTGCACTTGTCGCCCGGCATGCCGGCGGAGGTCATGATCCTGACGGGAGAGCACACTTTGCTCGACTATATGCTGGCCCCGGTGCAGGCTTCGCTAACACGCTCTTTCAAGGAAAACTGAACCGACGACAGCACACCGCCGCCGGCCATAAGCCGACGCCTCATCGTCGTATCTGTCAGCGCAGCCGCGGGGGCGTGACGGCGCTAGCGCCTCAGGGCGTGGACATTGTCCATCGATGCGCCGCCCAGCGGCAGCGCCATGTCGTCGTCGAGCAGCCGGGTGATGCGGGCAAAGCCGACAAAGGCTTTGCGCGCTTCCTCGGCCGACATCTTGCCCGACAGTGCCGCCGCGCAGCAATTCACGGCGCATTGATAAACCGGGCCGCGTCGTCCCGTTGGCCACTTCCGCAGGAATACCATCGCCTCGGAGACGCTATCGACTTCCTCCACAGGGTATCCCTGCCCACGCGCAATTCGCACTGGGGTAAAGAAATGCAAGCGATCCATAATTATCCTCCCGGTCGACCGCAGCGCAGTCGAACCGCGATAAACGCACGTCCCGCGAATTGGTTCCAAACAAATTTGGTTGCCGATGGAAAAAGTTCGAAACCGCGGGCCTGCACGGACATTCGCGAAAATCACTTGGCGACTCAGCCAATGCAGGCCTGGAGCCGTCGGATAACGGCGATTCTCATTGAATGTCTTTAAGGCGAAAGCCGGCAAATGGGTTGCTTGCCGGTTACCCTGCGTCAGGCTTAACCTCCGCGTCAACGCGTGAGGGCGCGTTTTGCAAAAAGGGGAACACTTGCAATGACCATTCAAGGCGCATCGCCTGACCTCTACAATGAGGATCTGGCTCCCGCAACGGTCAGGAACTGGGGACCGTTTTCGATCTTCAACGTCTGGACCTCCGACGTCCACAGCCTCTGGGGTTACTACCTGGCGGCAAGCCTGTTTCTATTCTGCGGCGGCTTCGTCAACTTCATCATCGCCATCGGCATCGGCTCGCTGATCATCTATGCGCTGATGAATATGGTCGGCTATGCCGGCGTGAAGACCGGCGTGCCCTACCCCGTGCTTGCCCGCGCCTCCTTCGGCATCTGGGGCGCCAACGTCCCGGCGCTGGTGCGGGCGATCGTCGCCTGCTTCTGGTACGGCGCCCAGACGGCCGCGGCGTCGGGCGCGATCGTGGCGCTGCTGACGCGCCTGCAATGGTTCGACGAGTTCAACAAGAGCTCGCACCTTCTGGGACACTCGACACTGGAGGTGATCTGCTTCGTCATCATCTGGGCGCTGCAGTTGCTGATCATCCAGAAGGGTATGGAGACCGTGCGCCGTTTCCAGGATTGGGCCGGCCCGGCCGTGTGGGTCATGATGCTGATCCTGGCGATCTATCTCTGCGTCAAGTCGGGCACTTTCGCCTTCACCAGCGACATCCCGATGGATGTGCTGCTGGACAAGACCAACGATGCCGGCGTTCCGGGCGAGCCTGGGTCCTGGACCGCCCTGTTCGCGGTGGCGGCGATCTGGGTGACCTATTTCTCGGCTCTCTACCTCAACTTCTGCGATTTTGCCCGTTACGCGCCGGACAAGGCGGCGCTGCGCAAGGGCAACATCTGGGGCCTGCCGGTCAACCTCATCCTGTTCTCGCTGGTCGCCGGCGTTACGACGATCGCCGCTTATGACGTCTACCATGAGGTGCTGCTGCATCCCGACCAGATCTCGGCCAAGTTCGACAGCTGGTTCCTTGCCGCGCTTGCCGCGCTGACCTTCGCGGTGGCGACGCTGGGCATCAACGTCGTGGCGAATTTCGTCTCGCCGGCGTTCGATTTCTCCAACGTCTTCCCGCGTCAGATCGACTTCAAGAAGGGCGGCTACATCGCGGCGCTGATCGCCCTGGTGCTCTATCCCTTCGCGCCATGGGAAGGCAGCGCTGCTTCCTTCGTTAACGTCATCGGCGCGACGATGGGACCGATCTTCGGCGTGATGATGGTCGACTACTACCTGATCCGCAAAAGCGAGGTCGACGTCGAAGCGCTCTATCGCGAAGACGGCGAGTTCCGTTTCCAGAGCGGGTGGCATGTCAATGCCTTCATCGCTGCCGGCATCGGCGCCATCTTCTCCTCGATCCTGCCCAACTTCACCAACTGGCTGCCGTCCTGGTGGGGCGTCTATGGCTGGTTCTTCGGCGTGGCGATCGCCGGCGTCGTCTACTATGTGCTGCGCACCATGGCGCTTGGTGCAGGCGCGAAGGTGGCGAAGGCCTGAAACAATGCAGTGGGCAGTAGGGCTTAGGTAATAGAAGACGCCACCCTACTGCCTACTGCCTACTGCCTACTGCCTACTGCCTACCATCTCCGTGTTCCAGTTGCGCGACGTGCCGATGCCGAGGCGCTTGTGATTAGCGGCGGCCAGCAGCCGCGAGCTCGGCCGCTCGCGCGACGAGCCAAATGTCGTCATCGACCAACCGCACCAACTCGTCGTCGGCTGCATAGACCTGGAGCGCCGCAACGGCATCCCGGCACTGGCTCGCGCATTACCCCCGCCGCCACCTCGAACCATCCCACATAACGAGCCCGACTGCGGCACTACACAGATTCGTGAACGGTGATGATCTGAACCGCCGTAACCTCCGCCAGCGCTGCCGCGAACTTCCAGTAGAACCTGCGGCTTCCGGCATCGCCGGGGGAGAAGGGTTCGCGCAACAACACCCATTGGAGGAAAGCATGTCAAACCGCCTCATATCCGCCGCCGTCGCCAGTGCCTTCGCCGCAGCCATTGGCGCCGCCGCCATCGGTTCCGCATCAGCCGCGATGAGCGAGGCGGAAATGATGAAGATGCAGGAGAAGACCAAGAAAGAGGTCGCTTCCGGCAAGATGGAGAAGTGTTTCGGCGTAGCGCTGAAGGGCCACAACGACTGCTACGCGGGTGCTGGAACCACATGTGCGGGCACCGCCACCAAGGACTACCAGGGCAATGCCTTCAAGCTGGTGGCGAAGGGAACCTGTACTGCCATGACCACGCCAAATGGCCACGGCTCGCTAAAGCCGATCGGCTGATTCCGAGCAGACCGCGGCGGGTGGCATCGCCATCCGCCCTTTCCACTGCCTTCCGGGAGGTCGACCATGAACATTCCTCCGCGCGCCGGAGTAGGACTTAAGCCGCAGCACTACCGCGAGATCCTGGAAACCGGGCCGGACATCGGCTTTTTCGAGGTCCATGCCGAAAACTACATGGGAGCGGGCGGACCACCGCACCGGTACCTTGCTGCGGTGCGCGAGCAATATCCTCTTTCGTTGCACGGTGTCGGTCTGTCGATCGGCGCGGCAGGGCCCCTCGACCAAGACCATTTGAGGCGCCTGAAAGACCTGATCGCCCGCTATCAGCCGGGCCTTTTCTCCGAGCACCTTGCATGGTCGAGCCACGGCGATGCGTTTCTGAACGATCTCCTGCCGATGCCCTACACGATGGAAACGCTCCAGCGCATCGCCTCACACATCGACGAAGTGCAGGAAACACTTGGCCGTCAGATGCTGCTGGAAAATCCTTCCACCTACATCGCCTTTGCAGAAAGCACCTATGCCGAGCCTGATTTCATCGCCGAGGTGCAACGGCGCACCGGCTGCGGACTGCTGCTCGATGTGAGCAACGTCCACGTCGCTTCGACCAATCAGCAGTGGGACTCCTTCGCCTATATCGACGCCTATCCGCTCGGCGCCGTGCAGGAGATACATCTTGCCGGCTTCACGCCGGAAACCGACGAGAAACAGAGGCCGCTGCTCATCGATACCCACAGCCGGCCGGTCGACCCGTCGGTTTGGGAACTCTACGCCTACGCGATCGGCAAGCTCGGTCCCACGCCGACGCTGATCGAATGGGACGCCGATTTACCGTCATGGAGTGAGCTGCATGCCGAGGCCATGCGGGCCGAAGCGTATATGAAGTCTCACGCGCCAGGACAGGAGGTGCGCCTTGCAAGGGCTGGCTGAGCAGCAACGGGATTTCGCGCTGGCCTTGCTTGACGCCGCTCGTGCCACGCCGCAAGGCCTCGTAGGACCCGACGGCTTGCCAAGTCCGCGTCGCTTCGCGGTCTATCGCAACAATGTCGTGGCCGGCCTCATCGAGACACTGAAGGACAATTATCCGGCCGTTCGTCGCATCGTCGGGGATGAATTCTTCCGCGCCATGACGGGGCAATTCGCAACCGCCCATCCACCGCAGCGCCCTGTCATGCTGGACTACGGTGCAGGCCTCCCCGAATTCATCGCTGGGTTCGAGCCCGCGGCGACACTTCCCTACCTCGCTGACGTGGCGAGGATCGAGCGCGCCTGGATCGAAGCCTATCACGCGGCCGATGCGGAGCCGCTTTCGGCTAATGATCTCCTCGCCGTCGATCAGGGCCGCCTGGGCGAGGTCCGGCTGGCGCTCCACCCTTCGCTCCGGGTGACGCAATCGCAGTTTCCCGCCCTCACCATCTGGCGCATGAACATTGCCGGCGGCGAGCCCGCTGCTGTCGATCTCCAGGCAGGTGGTGAGGATGCTCTCATCATCCGCCCGGGAGCAGAAGTCGTCGTGCGCCAGCTGCCGGTGGGAGCTGCGGCCCTCATCAGGACCTTAGGCGCCGGCAAGCCAGTGGTGGCCGCGACGATAGCTGTACTCGAAGCCACCCAGAACTTCGATCTCAGGACGATGTTGGCCGGACTGATTGAAGCCGGCGCTTTCATCGGTTGGAGCCTTGAACCGGATACCGGAGACGAGCCGTCATGATGTCAGCTCCGAACCTGATCCGTACGCTGACGGCGTGGCTTTCCTCGGTCGCCATGGCCGTAGCGCCGCTGTTTCTGCGAGCAGCACTCGCGGTGCCGTTTTTCCGCTCCGGCCTCACCCGCTGGGACGGCTTCCTGCAGCTCTCGGACAGCACCATTTATCTGTTCGAAGAGGAGTTCAAGTTGCACATCTTCGGCGCCGAGTATGGTTTCCCCATGCCCGATGCCGTGGCCTATCTGGTCGCGACCGCCGAAATCACTTTGCCGGTGCTGCTGGTTCTGGGCCTCGCCACCCGCTTTGCCGCGCTGGCGATGCTCGTCATGACCGGTATCATCCAACTTGTCGTGCCCGACGGTTGGGCCAACTTCCATCTGCCCTGGGCCGCTATGGCGATCGCGATCATTGCCCTTGGCGCAGGGCCCATTTCCGTTGACCGGCTGATCGCGCGACGATTTGCTTCGGAGGCGTATCGGCAATGACCACCCCTCCTGCACTGAAACTTGTGCGGGGCGAAGCCGCTCTTCCGCCGCAGGTACAGGAGCTGGATTGGTCGATCCTCATGGCGAGGGCCCAGGATGGCGATGCCAATGCCTATCGGCGGCTCCTCGAGAGCATTGCGCCATACCTGCGCGCTCACGCGGTGCGCTGTCACCGCAATCCCAGCGATGTCGAGGATGCGGTGCAGGATATACTGCTGACGCTGCACGCCGTGCGTGCGACCTATGATCCGGCGCGGCCGTTCGGTCCCTGGCTCACGGCCATTGCCAAACGCAGGCTGATCGACCGTCTGCGCCGCCAGGGTCGCCGCAGGGCCTTGGAAACGGAATCGGACCCCATCCACGAAACCTTTGCCGATCGGTCCGCGAACCTTGAGCACATGACACATATCCATGAAATTGCCGCGGCCCTCGACCGCCTTCCCCCCGGACAGCGTGAAGCCTTGCGGCTTACCAAGATCGAGGGACTGTCGCTGAAGGAGGCCTCGGCGGCGAGCGGTATGAGCGTGGCGGCGCTCAAAGTCGCCACCCACCGCGCCATCCGGCGTCTTCGGAGCTTCTTCTCTGGCGGGAGTGAAACATGATTCCCACGGATGATCTCATCTCCGCGCTTGCCGCCAATCTGAGGCCGGTGAGGCGGCTCCGTCCGCCGCTGTTGCGGGCCACCGGTTTCTTGCTTCTCGCCGCATTGATCGTCACCATGATCGCCGCAGCCCACGGCTGGCGGCCAGGCCTGCTCGTTCGTCTGGCCGAGATCCGCTTCGCTTTAAGCCTCACGGGGGCCGTCTTCACCGGCATCCTTGCCGCGTTCGCGGCATTCCTCGTCAGCCTTCCCGGGCGTTCACGTCACTGGCTGTGGCTGCCCCTTCCGTCACTTGCCCTGTGGCTTTTCTCGATCGGCTATCAATGTCTGAACTTCTGGACACCGCTGGTTCCCGGCGCACCTCCCGGTGAGATGGCTTCTTGCATTGCGACGTTGGTGCTGACGAGCCTGCCTTTATCGCTCGCCTTGGCGCTCATGCTTCGCCATGCCGCTCTTTTCGACCCGGCGCCAGTGATCTTGGCTGCAAGTCTTTCCGTCGCTGGGATCACTGCGGCTGCGCTGACCCTGTTCCATCCGCTCGACGCCAGCATCGAGATTCTGATGTTCAATCTCGGCACCGGATCGTTGATCGTGTTGTCGGGCGGCGCCATCAGCCTGTTTGTATCGAACGCCTTGGAGAAGCCGCGATGAGCGGACCATTGCCCGTCAGCAACCTAGCGAAATCGCGGGCTGCCCTATCGCTCGCTCTTGGCGGACTCTCGGCAGGTCTCCTCGCTTCCGCCTGCTGCGTGCTCCCTCTCGCCTTCGCTCTCGTGGGAATCAGTGGCGCCTGGATCGCGCGCCTCACCGCGCTGGCGCCTTACCAGCCATACTTCCTTACCCTCGCGGCCGTCTCGATCGGTCTCGGATTCTGGCGCTATCGCCGCAACGAGGCGGCGGCCTGCCTTGCCGGTTCTCTTTGCGCCAGTCCCGTTTATCGCCGTTCCACCCAATTCGTCCTGTTGGCCGCGAGCCTCATTGCAGTGGCGGCGGCGGCAGTCGATGTCTTCGGACGGCTCAATTTGTAGGAGATCCCGCCATGCGCGTCGCCATTGCAATTGTCGTCCCGCTCCTGGCCACGGTGCCCGCCGTCGCAGCACAACACACCGCCACATTCTCGGTGCCCGACATGACCTGTCCGCTCTGCCCGATCACCGTTGCGACCGCAATCAGACACCTCGACGGCATTGTCTCGGTTTCGACCGATGTCAGGGCCAAGACTGCAACTGTCGTCTTCGACGATCGCAAGACGAGCACCGCGTCGATCGCCGATGCTTCCGCCAATGCGGGCTATCCAGCAGCATTGGTGAACGAACAATGATCGAGGTTACCAGCACCATCACCTGTCCCGGCTGCGGCCACCGTAGAAGCGAGACAATGCCTGCCGATGCCTGCCTGCATTTCTACGAATGCGAAAGCTGCAAGATCCTCCTCAAGTCCCTACCGGGCGATTGCTGCGTATTCTGCTCATACGGCGATCACCCCTGTCCGCCGAAACAGGAAGAGCGACAGTCCGGTGCTGCCGGCCACCATCATTGCTGCTGAGGCATCGGCAGTGTCGGGGCAAGGATCGCCAAGGTCTGAAACAAGGGCAGTAGGCAGTAGGGATTAGGCAATAGAAGGTGCCACCCTACTGCCTACTGCCTACTGCCTACTGCCTACTGCCTACTGCCTACTGCCTACTGCCTACTGCCTACTGCCTACCATCTCCGCCAGACGGCGCACCGTGTTCCAGTTGCGCGACGTGCCGATGCCCAGGCGCTTGTGATTGGCCGCGGCAAGCAGCCGCGAGCTCGGCCGCTCACGCGAGAAGACAAGCCAGATATCGCCGTCCACCAGCAATATTTTCTCATCGGCGGCGGCATAGGCCTGGAGTGCTTCGACAGTGTCCGCGGGCAGCGGCTCGCGCATCACGCGCACCGCAACCCGATCGGCCGTGTCCGCTGATTCGCCCGGAAACGGATTGGCGGCGGCAAGCTTCAGCCAGTCATCGGCACCGCGCACGATGATGTCGACATGCCGGCCGAAGCTTTTCTCGAACGCCTTTTCCAGCCGGCGCTCGAGCTTTGAAAGCTCGCCTGTGCGCGCCTCGAACACCAGATTGCCCGTCGCCACCAGCGTGCGGACGTTTTTCAGCCCGAGACCTTCCGCCATGGCCTTCAGGTCGGACATGACCACCCGCCGCCCCTCGCCCAGGATGATGCTGTAGAGCAACGCGACATAAGTTTGCATTACGGTCCGCATAGCTGGCACGCAGGTCGGAGCCAAGGTGTGCTGAGATTCAGGTCAGGCCGAGTCGAAAATGGTGGGTTCCGAGAACCGGAGCGGAGCGTACTTGAAGTACGTGAGCACCGGAAGCGCAGGAAGCCGCCATTTGCAGGCCGGCCTCACCTGAATATCAGCACACCTAGACGAGCCGCGACTGATCCACCGCCGCCGAGATAAAGCTCGCGAACAGCGGATGCGGGTCGAGCGGCCGGCTCTTCAGTTCGGGGTGATACTGCACGCCGATGAACCACGGGTGGTCGGGATATTCGACCGTCTCCGGCAGCACGCCGTCGGGCGACATGCCGGCAAACACCAGGCCGCAATCCTCGAGACGCTGCTTGTAGTCGATGTTGACTTCGTAGCGGTGCCGGTGGCGCTCGGAAATCTGCGTGTCGCCGTAGATATCCGCTATCTTCGAGCCCTTGGCGAGCTCGGCCTGATAGGCGCCAAGCCGCATCGTGCCGCCGAGATCGCCTGCGGCCCTGCGCTTCTCAAGCATATTGCCCTTCAGCCACTCGGTCATAAGGCCGACGACGGGCTCGTCGGTGGGGCCGAACTCGGTCGACGACGCATGGTCGACGCCCGCCAGCGAGCGGGCCGCCTCGATGCAGGCCATCTGCATGCCGAAGCAGATGCCGAAGTAAGGCACCTTGCGCTCGCGGGCGAACTTTGCCGCCAGGATCTTGCCTTCCGAGCCACGTTCGCCGAAGCCGCCCGGAACGAGAATGCCGTGCACCTTCTCCAGCCACGGCGCCGGGTCTTCCTTCTCGAAGATCTCGCTTTCGATCCAGTCGAGCTTGACCTTGACGCGATTGGCGAGACCGCCATGCGACAGCGCCTCGATCAGCGATTTGTAGGCGTCCTTGAGCCCGGTGTATTTGCCGACGATGGCGATCGTCACCTCACCTTCCGGATTGTGGATGTGGTTGGAAAGCTTCTGCCACGGCTCCATGCGCGGCTTCGGCGCCGGGTCGATACCGAAGGCCGCCAGCACTTCCGAATCGAGGCCCTCCTGGTGATAGGCCAGAGGCACGTCATAGATATGCGGCACGTCCAGCGCCTGGATGACGGCGCTTTCGCGCACGTTGCAGAACAGCGAAAGCTTTCGGCGCTCCTCCTTCGGGATCGGCCGATCGGCGCGCACCAAAAGAATGTCGGGCGCGATGCCGATGCCGCGCAGTTCCTTGACCGAATGCTGCGTCGGCTTGGTCTTCAGTTCGCCGGCCGTCGGGATGTAGGGCATCAGCGTCAGATGCACATAGACGGCGTTGTTGCGCGGCAGGTCGTTGCCGAGCTGACGGATCGCTTCCAGGAACGGCATCGCCTCGATGTCGCCGACCGTGCCGCCGATTTCGCACAGCACGAAGTCGTAGTCGTCATTGCCGTCCAGCACGAAATGCTTGATCTCGTCAGTGACGTGCGGGATCACCTGCACGGTCGCGCCGAGATAGTCGCCGCGCCGCTCGCGCTCGATGATGTTCTTGTAGATGCGGCCGGTGGTGATGTTGTCCTGCTGGTTCGCCGAGCGCCCGGTGAAGCGCTCGTAATGGCCGAGATCGAGGTCGGTCTCGGCGCCGTCATCGGTCACGAACACTTCGCCATGCTGATACGGCGACATCGTGCCGGGATCGACATTGAGATAAGGATCGAGCTTTTTGATCCGCGCGCGATAGCCTCGCGCTTGCAGAAGAGCCCCAAGAGCTGCTGCGGCGATGCCTTTTCCGAGTGAGGAAACCACGCCGCCTGTGATGAATACATATCGCGCCATGGGAGTCATCGCTTAACGCGGCCTGATTGATTCCGCCAGAGAAAAAACCGCCGCGAAGGCTTTTTCCCAAAATGGCGCCGGAGCCCGCACGGGCTTGGATTCAGTCAAAACAAAAGGGCCGGCGATGCCGGCCCTTTCGGCAGTTTGATGGAAAGCCTTAGATAATAACAACCTTCGTGCCGATCTTGACGCGGCTGTAGAGATCCATGACATGCTCGTTGATCATGCGGAAGCAGCCATTGGAGGCGCTGGTTCCGATCGACTGCGGCGCGATCGTGCCGTGGATGCGCAGATGCGTGTCCTTCTTGCCGTCATAGAGATAGATGGCGCGCGCGCCGAGCGGGTTCTCGCCGCCGCCGGGCATGCCGTCCTTGTACTGGCCGTAATGCTTCGGCTCGCGCTTCTGCATGTCGAGCGTCGGGATCCAGCGCGGCCATTCCTGCTTGTCGCCGACGGCTACCGTGCCCTTGAACTGCAGGCCTTCGCGGCCGACCGCGATGGCATAGCGGCGTGCCGTGGAAAACGACTCGACGAGATAGAGGCGGCGCGCACTGGTGTCGATGACGATGGTGCCCGGCTCATAACCGGTGAAAGTGACGTCCTGCGGCACGAATTCCGGCTTCACCTTGAACGGCCGCTTGGCGGCCTTCTTGGCCAGCGCCGAATCAAGCGCGCGGGTCTCGGGCAGGTAACTGATCGAGCTCACCGACGAGCCGCCGAAGAGGCCGGCAAACAGCCCGCCGCTGCTCGTCTGCTTCTGGCCGGGCTGCTCACTGCGCAACTCGCCATTGTTGCCGGTAGCGGTGATGTTCATGGCCTCGGCCGGGATAGGCTCCTCGGCCTTGACCGGAATGATCTGCGCGACCGGATCCAGCGGCGCGATGATCTTGGTGGTCTTCTTGGCCGGCTTGGCGTCGGCGACCTCAGCCGGCGCGGCAGTGCCCTTCTTGGCGAACCATTCCTGGCGCGCCGCGTCAGCCTTGGCCTTGGCGGCCTCGCGCATGGCCATCTTGCGAGCCTCGAGCGCCTTATCCTTTGCCGCCTGCTTGTCGGCGTCGATCTTGGCCTCGAGCCTGCCGATCTGCGCGAGATCGTCCGAGGTCGGATTTTTCTTCTTCTTGAGAAGCCTCAGCTGCGATGCGTCGCTCTTGGCGGCGGCAGCGGGAATGGCGTCGGTTTTCTCTACCGACGGGGAGGAGACCATGGTTGCCGGTCCGGCAAGGGCCGCGGAGCCCATGCCGAGGACGGCACAGACTCCCAAAATGATGAAGCTGCGAAGCTGCATGGCGAAGATCCGATCGTTCAATGCGTGTTGCCCACGGCGTCGCCCGGCGTCCCCCAAGGACGCCAAAAGTGCCGCGCGCAATCTATAATCGATTAGCCGTCATCGCCTCAAGCTGAGGCAGGCGACACGCCCGGTTGAATCTTCGTGATCGGGGGCGCATTTGCCGCGACTGTGTTCAAAGAACAACAGATCGCGGCGGTGCTTGTCCGGCTACTGGTTCGGAACCTGAGGGGTGACCGGCAAGGTGACGCCGTTGGTCGCCGGCGCGGTGGTCGGATTCGCGGGCGTTGTGGCCGGAGCCGGCGCGGTGGCGCCGTTGGCAAGCGGCGTGGTGGTCGTCGCACCGCCAGCCGCGGGAGCGGAGCCGCCGGCCGGAGCGGCGGGCTTGGAAGTGCCCACCGGCCCATTGGAACCCGGCAGCTGGTTGAGCACGCCGTTGCCCTGGCTGGAGGTTGCCGGGCGGTCGAGGATGTCGATCGGCTTTTCGCCGTAGCGGGCAAGGATCGACAGCGCCAGCGACGTCACGAAGAAGGCTGCCGCCAGGATCGCGGTGGCGCGGGTCAACGCGTTGGCGGCGCCACGAGCGGTCATAAAACCGGAACCGCCGCCGATGCCCAAGCCGCCGCCTTCGGAGCGCTGCAGCAGCACCACGCCGACGAGGGCGAGCACGACCATGAGGTGGACGACGATCAGTACGGTTTCCATAATTTATCCTGGCGAGGCCTTGCGCGAGCGCGCATATGACCGATGATTTGGAGGCGGCTCCTTACAATGCTTTGGCGGCATTTCCAAGCCCGTGGCCGGGAATATGGGAAGCAATGCGGCCTTTACAACGATTTAGCCCGCGCGAGCCTGGGAGACGGGCTAGTTCTCCGACACAGGGATTTTGAAAGGTTGCCGTTTGTCTTGGTGCAAGATTTCCGTGAAACCAGCGCAAACGCTGGGGATTGGCTGAAGCCGCCCCAACCTCGTCATTCTATGGCGGAGCAAGGAGCGCAGCGACGCGCGCAGACCATAGAATCCATTCCG
>NZ_VFWS01000140.1:0-13286 GCF_006443065.1 Mesorhizobium sp. B1-1-5
GACGACGATGAGCGGCTTGCCGGGCGGCGTGTCGATCTCAGGCGCCAGCGGGCGAATGCCCATGCCGGTATCGACCATCGCCTTCAGTGCGGGCTCGGCCTCGCGCATGGCCATGCGCGACTTGGTCCACAGCATCTTCTGCAGGCCGACCAGGCGCGGATAAGCGGCGTTACCGGCAAGCTTGCGTCCGAACCTGTCGGAAATCGCGGCAAGCAACCGGTGTTCCCGGAAGGAGACGTGGTCGATGTCGTTCTCGTTCAGCCAGCCGGCGGCGCAAAGGCGCGCCGCCTCTTCGTCGGGCAGAAGTGCTGCCTTGAGCAACTGGTCGAGCGAGCCGGTCGGCCAGGACCAGCCATAGTCTGGAAAACGCCTGCCGATGCGACGGATCTTCGCCATCAGCTGGAGCTGGCTTTGCTTTGCGCCCGTCGCAGCATGGCCAGGCGTGCCACTTCCAGGTAACCGCGGTCGCGTGCGGCGTCGCGCCCATAGGACAGGCTCCCCGGCCTGATGCGCCGCAGCGCCAGGACGTCAGGCATCATGTCGAGGATAAAACCGCTTTCCCGCGCGCGGGCGATCCAGTCGATCATCTCGCCGCGGCCGCCCGGCGGATCGACCATCGGGCCGACGCTCTCCGCGGTCTCCCGGCGCATCAGCATCGTCGAGCGCGACCAGCCGGGGGTTGCGGTCGGGGCCATCGCATAGGGCTCTCCGTCGCGGAAGGCGCGCATATGGGTGAAGACCCCAGATGTGCCGGGAAGCGGTTCGAGATGGGCAAGCTGCGCCGCGATCTTTCCAGGCAGCCAAAGGTCGTCGGCATCGAGCGTGGCGACGAAGGGCGTCGATAGCGCGGCGATGCCGCGGGTGGTCGCGCTGCCGGGTCCGGCATTGTCCTGGCGCAAAAGCCTGAGCGGCAGGTCGATGCCGCCGATCGCGCCGGCGAGATCGTCGGTCGAGCCGTCGTCGACCACCACGACCAGTTCGGGCCGCAACGTCTGCGCTGCCACCGATCGCAGTGTCTCCGCGATCGTGGCGCTGGCGTTGTAGGCCGGAATGACGACGCCATATGCGCTCATCACATGAACTGCCAGTCCGCGAGTTTCTTCAGTTCGAATATGCCTTCGATCGGCTTGAGTGAAGGGTTGGCCCTGCGCCGCTTCATCGACTTGTAGATCGCGCGCATGAACTCGCGCGACTGGACATCTTGCTGCCTTGTCATGTTGCCGGCGTGCCGCCGGTAATAAAGCGCCAGCGTGTCCGGAAGCGCGCATCGGGGACCGATCTCGAAGCTGCGCAGCAGGAAGTCCGTATCCTCGGCCTGGATGAAATCCTCGTCGAAGGTGCCGATCCGGTCGACCAGACGGCGCGAGAAGATCGCCGCCGAGAGATGGATGCCGCGAACCGTGATGCTGTTGCTGTCGCGGGTCGGCTCCAGCGTCTCGTCGTCGATCCTGTCGACCAGCATCATCCTGGAATAGGTGAGCTCGAGAGAGGGATCGCGCCTGAAAAGGTCCAGATCCGCCGCGAAGCGCCCGGCCGGCGAGATGTCGTCCGAATCGAGAAAGGACACCAGTTCGGTCTCCGGATTGAGCCGGCTGAGCCCGCTGTTGCGCGCCTGGGTCACGCCCATGTTCTCCTGCTGGAACAACCGGATGCACGGTGCTTCGTCCATCATGGCGCGCACCGCTTGAGCCGATCCATCCGTCGAGCCGTCATCGATGACGATGATGTCGAGATCGGCGGCGTCGCGCTGCCTGATGAGCGAACGCAATGCCGCAACGACATAGCGCTCGCGGTTGTAGACAGGCATGATCACGCTCAACTTCACCGGGCGCTCCGGACAAGGAAATCCGCAATCGTACCGGCGATTTCTTCTGGGCGTGACCCAAGCGAAATCCGGTAGCATGGCAGTAGCCGGGTCAGATCGCTGAAGAAGCGAAAACCGCTTTCGCGTTCGCCAGGCATCTGCGCGATACCGGACGGCGCCAGCGCGATGATGGCATCCTTGCGCGAAATCGGTGCGATCGAACTTGTCTTTCCGCCGCTGACATGTGGCACCAGCAACGCGCAAATGTCCAGACTCTCACGTACTGGCCGGGGCGCGATCTCGTGAATGTGGAAGGCATGCTTGCCTTGCCAGTTGAGCGAACGGTCGGCTCCCAGCCGCCTTTCCAGCCCGAGCCGGGCGAAACCCGGCGGATCCTGCTTCAGGATCGAAAACAGCGGTCGCGCGGTCACGCCGCCGGAAAGGTCGATCAGCACGTAATCGTCGCCGACGCTATCCAGCCCGTTGAGCAGTCCTGCAACGACGGTTCCGGATTTTCCCGCACCCCCGGCGCCTGCCAGCAGCACGCCCCTGCCGTCGAGGCCGAGCGCGCCGGCATGGGCAAGGCGCATGCCGCGCGCGGCGTATTCCCAGTGCAGGAAGGCGCGCAGCGGCGCCCCCTGCTCCCAAGGCGGAAACGCAGCGGGAGACCGCATCAACTGGACGCCGATCCGCCGGTCGGGATCGTAGACCTGCCAGAAATCCAGATCGTGGTAATGATGGCCGCGCAGCCCTGCCTCGGCCAGTTTCCGGGCAAAGCCGTGCTCGGTGAAATGCGCATCGCCCCAGCTTGCCGGTTCCGGCATGTCGCCGACGCCTGGATGGCCGATGAAGACACGGCATTGGCGGGAGTCCCGCGGATCGCCTTCGGCTTCGATGAAGGCCTGGCCAAGGGCATCCGCGAGCGCGCCGGGATCGAGATGCGCGATCAATTCCAGCCCCGGCAGGCGCACAGCACGTTGGACCGGAAACTGCCCGGCCGCGCCTTCGGCGGCGGCGATGAGAAAGCGGGCATAGTCCGGCAGGGTCTCGAGCGTCACGCGTGGCATGGTCTGTTCCGGCCTGGCCTGACTCCTTCGCCTGTCGCTCAGGAAACCTGCTTGACGGCCGGCCAGCCGAGCGGCTCCTCGACTTCGTGGATCGGGTCGACGAGGATCAAGTCGGCAAGGTCGTCATGGACGCTGACGTTGAGCGGTTCGTTCGCCGCAGCCAGCGCCGCTGGCAAATCGTCGGATGACGGCAGCGGCGTTGCGCTGGAAGGCGCCAGCAGCCCGAACTCGACCAGCTGCGTAATGAATGCCTCGATCGCGGCGGCATCGATCCTGGCAGCGGCCGATCGGATCAGCGCTTCGGTGCCGACACCCGAGGACAGCGCCTGCCACACTTTGCTGCCGGAATCGGAGAAGCCGAAATATTTGCCGTTGGAGAGGTCGAGCACGACAGCTTCGCCGTCGAAGGATTCGAAAACGATGTCCCGGCCCGCAACTGCGTAGACGTCGGAAAGAGGCATGTCCTTGACCCCCGCTCTGCAATTCCGGCCGGCGGCTGCGCCGGTCGTAATCGTTGTCCTGACCCCTGGACAACGCCTGTAAACACTCGATCCTAGCTTGGCAAGGCAAGCCATAACGGCGCCATCTCGACCATTTTGGCGTTCAATTCGCGGTTCGAGCCCCGATTTCGGGCACCGACAAGCAGGGCGACCGCGACCCATTCCGGCGCGATGCCCCTTGGCCTTCAGCCTGAACACAGTCTTGGAGCGGGCCGAATCGGCCCATGGAACGGGGATGCGATGGTTAATAGTATCGAAAAGTGACTATTAGGAGATTCTAAAATCGAACTGAACGGTTCGTTTCTGTTGACGGTGCGTGCAGCACAGTGTGAACGTCGGCGCTCCGATACATTTGGTGAGCCAACGGTAAAATTCGCATAAGTTATTGATTAAGCGCGATAAAAATAGAGTCATAGGCATGCTTATCAAAACTTCAAGATGCGCAATCATGGTCCAGACGGAAAAACTTCGTGATTGGAATCCGGCCGTCCGCTCACCCAAATCAGCGCTGTCCGAACGACGCGATTTCACTCCCAAGACACGCCGCTAGACGGACTGATTAAAGATACTGGAGTAGCAAAAATGAAAAAGATTGTTCTCACTGCCGCAGCCCTTCTGGCAATTTCTGGCAGCGCCTTTGCTGGTAGCGACCATTACAACCCGAATGAAGCCAATCAGGCGGCGGCCAAGGTCGACTCGTCCTACACGGCTGCGGTCCGTCAGTCTGCGCCGGCCACTCAGCGGCCTGCCACGACGGGCGCCGACCACAACCTTTTCGGCAACAACTAACGGCCGACTTGAACCGGCGGCGGGCTCGCCCGCCGCATCGGTCGGACCGCAAGATTCAGGAGCACTGAAATGAAGAAGATCGTTCTTGCCACGGCCGCCCTGTTGGCCGTTTCCGGCGCTGCTTTTGCGGGCAGCGACAATTACAACCACAGTGGCGTCAACCAGCCGGCCCCGGCGGTCGATACCACCCCTACGTCGTCGATCGGCACCGACTCGCCTGTCTACAAGCTGCTGAACTCGTCGCGCGACGTGCAGAAGTCGGCGCCTCAGGGTGCCGACCGCGACCACTTCGGCAACCGTTGACAGCCGACTGTGACTTGAAAGAGAGAGCGGCGGGCCAGGCCCGCCGCTCTCTTTTTTTGCCGGGAACGCCGGCCTGCCGGTAGCGTCAGGCAGCCTTTGCTTCCTCGCGATGCAGCGTGAACGAATGGCCGTCGGCGTCGAAGATGTGCAGATCGCCGCCGCCGGCATTGAGCCGCAGCGTCTCGCCGCGCTTGACCTCGACATTGCCCGGCAGCTTGGCAACCAGCGGCAGGTCGGCGCGGCCGATATCGATGTAGACGAGCTGAACCTCGCCGAGCTGCTCGATATAGTCGACCTTGCCTTCGAACAGATAGTCCGCACCTGTGGCGATCGCCAGATCCTCCGGCCGCACGCCGAAGCTGACCGCCGCGCCATTGGCCGAGGCCGGCGTCGCGATCGGCACCGTCGCCTTGCGGCCGCCGACATGGCTGACCACCGTCGGATTGCCCGCTTTCTCGATCTTTGCCGGCAATATGTTCATGGCCGGCGAGCCGATGAACTGGGCGACGAACAGGTTGCCGGGCCGCTTGTAGAGTTCCATTGGCGTGCCGACCTGCTCGATAACGCCTTCCTTCAAGACCACGATGCGGTCCGCCAGCGTCATCGCCTCGACCTGGTCGTGCGTGACGTAGATCATGGTGGTGTTCGGCATCGATTCCTTGAGCTTGGCGATCTCGATGCGGGTGGCGACGCGCAGTGCTGCGTCGAGATTCGACAACGGCTCGTCGAACAGGAACACCTTCGGGTTGCGCACGATGGCGCGGCCGATAGCGACGCGCTGGCGCTGGCCGCCCGACATCGCCTTGGGCAGGCGGTCGAGATATTTGGTCAGTTGCAGGATCTCCGCCGCCTGGCGCACGCGCTTGTCGATCTCGGCCTTGCTTTCCTTGCCGATCTTCATCGAGAAGGCCATGTTGTCGTAAACCGTCATATGCGGATAGAGCGCATAGGACTGGAACACCATGGCGATTCCCCGCTTCGACGGCGGCACGTCGTTCACCACCTCGCCGTCGATCTTCAGCTCGCCCGAAGTGATCTCCTCGAGGCCGGCGATCGATCTCAGCAACGTCGACTTGCCGCAACCCGACGGCCCGACGAAGACGATGAACTCGCCTGATTTGATATCGAGGTCGATGCCGTGGAGAATGTTGAGGTTGCCGTATGATTTCTTCACCTGGTTGAGCGTGACATCGGCCATGTTTTTCTTCTCCCGTTGATTCCTGTTTTAGAAGTTCAGTCGATGCGTCCAAACCAGGCGCCGTAGCCGCCGAGGCGGACCCGCCCGGTGCCAGTCTGTCCCGAAAAGCCGTGCCCGGGCAAGGGTTGCAGCGCACCTTTGCCGAGATCGACCTCGGCGGGCTTGCCGCCGAGGTTGAACGCGCAGACGATCCGCTCATTGCCCTCGCGGCGCGTGAAGGCGACGGTATCGCCATCGCTTTCGATAAAGTCGATGTCGCCCTTGGCCAGCGCCGGATGCTGGCGCCGGAAGGCGAGGAAGCGGCGGTAATGTTCGAGCAGCGAGCTTGCATCGCCCTGCTGCACGTTGACGGCCTGCGACAGGTGCTTGCCCGGCACCGGCAGCCACGGCTTGGCGGTCGAGAAACCGCCATTCTTGGCGGCCGCGTCCCAAACCATCGGCGTGCGGCAGCCGTCGCGACCCTTGAACTCCGGCCAGAACCGGATGCCGTAGGGATCCTGCAGGTCCTCGAACTTCAGCTCCGCCTCGCCAAGGCCGAGCTCTTCGCCTTGATAGATGCAGACCGAGCCGCGCAGCGACATCAAAAGCGCCGAGATCACCTTCAGATAGGCGGTCGGATCCGCCTCGTTGGCGGCCCAGCGCGAGGCGACCCGCATCACGTCATGGTTGGAGAAGGCCCAGCACGACCAGCCGTCGCTGGCGACCGTGCCGAAGGCCTCCAGCACCGCGCGCGCTTTCGCCGCGCTGATCTTCTCCGGCGCCAGGAAGTCGAAGGAATAGCACATATGCACGCGCTTGCCGTCGGCGGTGTAGGCGGCGACCACCTCCAGGCCGCGCTGGGAATCGCCCACCTCGCCGACGGCCGCCTGCGCCGGATATTCGTCGAGAAGCGCGCGGAAGCGCTCCAGGAAGCCGAGATTCTCCGGCCGGCTCTTGTCGTAGATGTGGTCCTGATAATTGTAGGGATTGACCGCGGGCGCCGTCTGGTCGTTGCGCTGTTCCGGCGGCAGCGGCGGATTGTCCTCCAGCCCTTGGCTGTGGAAGTAGAAATTGATCGTGTCGAGGCGGAAGCCGTCAACGCCGCGCTCCAGCCAGAAGCGGGTGATGTCGAGCAGCGCGTCCTGAACTTCTGCGTTGTGGAAGTTGAGGTCGGGCTGCTCGGCCAGGAAATTGTGCAGGTAATATTGCTGGCGGCTGGTGTCCCACTGCCAGGCCGAGCCGCCGAAGATCGACAGCCAGTTGTTGGGCGGCGTGCCGTCGGGTTTTGCGTCCGCCCACACATACCAGTCGGCTTTCGGATTGTTGCGGCTGGAACGGCTTTCCTTGAACCAGGGGTGGATGTCGGCGGTGTGCGACAGCACCTCGTCGATCATCACCTTGAGCCCCAGCCGATGGGCTTCCGTCACCAGCGCGTCGAAATCGGCGAGCGTTCCGAACATCGGGTCGACGTCGCAATAATCCGACACGTCGTAGCCGAAATCCTTCATCGGCGATTTGAAGAAGGGCGAGATCCAGATGGCGTCGACGCCGAGCGAAGCGATATAGGGCAGGCGCTGGACAATGCCCTTCAGGTCGCCGATGCCGTCGCCATTGGAGTCTTGATAGGAGCGCGGGTAAATCTGGTAGATCACCGCGCCCCGCCACCAGTCGCGGTCGACGGCCGGGTCTGGCTGCGACGTCGCCTTCAAAGCCGATTGCATATCTTCAACCTCCTTTCACCGAGCCGGCAAGCAGCCCGCGGACGAAATAGCGCTGCAGCGAGAAGAACACGAACAGCGGCACGATGATGGTGATGAACGCCGATGTGGTCAGGATCTCCCACTTGCCGCCGCGCGAGCCGAGCAGCGCGTTGAGCTTGGCTGTCAGCACGATCTGATCGGGCGCCGTGCCAAGGAAAACCATCGCCACCAGCAGATCGTTCCATACCCACAGGAACTGGAAGATGGCGAAGGAGGCAAGCACCGGGAACGACAGCGGCAACACGATCTTGACGAAGATCTCGAAGTCGCTGGCGCCGTCGATGCGTGCCGATTCCATGATCTCGCGCGGCAGGCCGGCGATATAGCTCCTCAGCAGGTAGATGGCGAAAGGCAGGCCGAAGCCGGTATGTGCCAGCCATATGCCGAGATAGGTCTTGGACGGCACGCCGAAGAAGGCGCCGACCCCGTTATAGAGCCTGAGCAGCGGGATCAGCGACATCTGCAGCGGAACCACCAGAAGGCCGATGATCACCGCGATCAGCAGCGGCCGGCCGGGAAAGCGCATCCAGGCCAGCGCGTAGGCTGCGAAGGCTGCGATCAGGATGGGGATGATCGTCGCCGGGATCGTAACCGTCAGCGAGTTCATGAACGAGCGGCCGATGCCTTCTGAAAACAGCACCGCATCGTAATTGTCCGTGGTGAATTTCGGCGGCGCCGAGGAAGCGAAATAGACGCGCTGGCCGCGGTCGCCTTCGAAGGCCTTCGGTGACGACAGCACGAAGCCGCCGTCGGCATTCATCTGCAGCGTGACGCCGTCATTGAGGTCGGCAACCGATCCCGCCTTGTACTGCGTCGGCGCGGAGGACTTCACGCCGAAGGCGCTGATCTCGCGCTTGGGGCCATCGCCGAAGATATTGCCCTCGATGACGTATTTGCCGTCCTTCTGGGTTTGGCCCGACGCGCCCGGCAACCGTCCCGCCTCGCTCTGGCTGGAACTGGCGAAGGAGTTCCACCAGCCGGAGGCGACGATCTGGTCCTTGTCGCGCAGCGACGAGACGAGGATGCCGAGGGTGGGGATGGTCCAGATCGCCACGAAGACGAGCACGGCGATATGAACGCCGAAGCGGCCGACAAAGGACTTTCCGGTCTTGGTCGCCATCTCAGTGCCCTCCCGTCTCTTTGTTGGCCTGGCGGATGTTCCAGACCATGATCGGGATGACCGCGATCATGATGATGATGGCGATGGTCGCGCCGCGGCCGAAATCGCCGCCGCCGCGGAACATCCAGTCGAACATCAGATTGGCCAGCACCTGGCTGTTCCATTGGCCGTTGGTCATGGTCAGCACGATGTCGAACACTTTTAGCACCAGGATGGTGATGGTGGTCCACACCACGGCGATCGTGCCCCAGATTTGCGGCACCATGATCTTCCAGAAGATCTGGAACGCGTTGGCCCCGTCGATCACGGCCGCTTCCAGCGTCTCTTCCGGAATGCCGCGCAGCGCCGACGACAGGATGACCATCGCAAAGCCGGTCTGGATCCAGATCAGGATGATCATCAGGAAGAAATTGTTCCAGAACGGCAGCGATATCCAAACCTGCGGCTGGCCGCCGAAATATTGGATGATGGCGTTGAGCAGGCCGATCTGCACCTGGCCCTCGCCGCGATACTCGTAGATGAATTTCCAGATCACGCTGGCGCCGACGAAGGAGATCGCCAGCGGCAGGAAGATCAGGCTCTTGGCGATGGTGCCCCACCAGATCTTGTCGGTGAGCACGGCGATGATCAGGCCGAGGAAGGTGCAGGCAGCCGGCACCACGGCCAGCCACAGGATGTTGTTGAAGATCGAGTTGCGCAAATCGTGATCGCCGACCGCCCATTCATAATTGGCGAGCCCGACGAAATTGGTGCCGCCGCGATCGTAGAAGGAGAGCCACAGCGTCGCGATCACCGGGTAGATCAGGTAGACCGTCAGGATGATCATCGCCGGGCCGACGAACAGCCAGGGCCGCACCATTCCCTGCCGGCGCAAATTGTCGACGGCGGCGGTGCCCGAGACGCCGCGTGACGGGAAGACGAGATCGAGCAGTTTGTTGGCGCCCCAGAAATAGGCGACACAGCCGCCGACGCCGATGATGATGACGAATATGGCCGAGAAAATCTGAGCCGCCATGGGTCCCTCTCCCTGCGCATGACCGGCCGGCCGAGGCTGGCGATCGGATGCACCGACTTTCGGTTATTCGGAACAATCGAAACGCGAAGGCTTCCGGCGCGGACCGCCGGTCGGACCCGGGCCGTAGCCCGGGTCCATAGGAGGATTAGGAAGATTTCAGGATGCTATTTGATGCCGTCCCAGCTTTTCTGGATGTCGGCGGCGACGTCCTGCGCGGACTTGCCGCCCACCAGGTCGACCATGCCGGTCCAGAACGAACCCGCGCCGATCTTGCCCGGCATCAGGTCGGATCCGTCGAACCGAACCGTCGTGGCGCCGACCAGGATCTCGCCCTGCTTCTTCAGCGCATCGCTGCCATAGGCCTCCTTGTTGGCCGCCTTGAAGGGGGTAACGAAGCTCTTCTGCGCCATCCACAATTCATGCGCGAGCGGCATCTCGAGGAACTTGATGAACTCGCGCGAGGCCTTGGAATCCTTGGTGATCATCACCAGCGTGCCGGCCACTTCCAGCGGCGTGCCCAGTTCCGGCTTGGAGGCGTAAGGCGGGTAGGGGAAGAAGTCGGCGTCCTGGCCGAGCTTCACGTTTTCCGGGAAGAAGGAGGGGATGAACGATGCCTGGTGGTGCATGTAGCACTTGGGCGGCACGGTGAAGAGGCCCTTCGGGCTGTCGCGGAAGTCGGTCGCCGCGACCGCCTTGGCGCCGCCGTCCACCATCTTGTCGTCGGTGGCGATCTTGCCGAAGATGTCGATGGCGTTGACCACGGCCGGGTCGGTGAACGGAATCTCGTTCTTCACCCACTTGTCGTAGACTTCCGGCGGCTGCGTCCTGAGCATGATGTCCTCGACCCAGTCGGTCGCCGGCCAGCCGGTGGCGCCGCCCGAACCGAGCCCGATGCACCAGGGCTTGCCGCCGTCGGCGACGATCTTCTTCTCCAGATCGGCGAGTTCTTCCTGGGTCTTCGGCACCTTGTAGCCGGCCTCGTCGAAATTATCGGGCGAGTACCAGACGAGCCCCTTCACGTCGATCTTGTAGGGAAAGGCGTAGAAGCCCGGCTTGCCGTCCTTGCCATTATAGGTGCCGAGCTTGGCCCAGGAATCGCCGGCGGCATAGTTGTCCTTGATCCAGGTCGCGACGTCGTCGCCCAGCGGGGTCAGCACGCCCTTGGAAGCAAGATCCTGGATGAGACCGGGCTGCGGCAGGACGGCGATGTTGGGCGGGCTGCCGGCCTGGGTGTCGATGACGATCTGCTGCTCATAATTCTCGGACGAGGAATATTTCACCTCCGCGCCGGTCGCTTCCTGGAAATAGTCGAGAACCGAACGCACAAGCGCCTCGTCCTCGCCGCGCCACGGCCCGAAGATGGTCAGCGTCTCGCCCTTGAGGTCGACCTTTTTGAGGTCGTCGTAGTTCGCCCAATGAAATTTCGAATCCTCGCCCGGCTTGAACTTCAATTCGGCTTGGGCCGGCAGGCTGAGGGTGAGTGCCGCGAACGCCGCACCCAAGAGAAGCATTTTCTTCATCGCAAGTCCTCCCAGTGATCACAAAAAGGACGAAACCTCCATCTCGTCCGCCGACGCCGCGGAACTGTGACTCAGCGAAAGGGCAACCGCAACCTTTCGAAGAGACTTCCAAAGCGCTTTGGCTATTTTGATCTCGCCATTGAATCTTCCGGGAGTCAAGAGGGCGACTTGATTAATCGATTTAAATTCGAGGAGACGGGGCGAGAAAAGTGCGGTGCAGCATGCTTTTTTGGCAATGCAGCAGCAATTTTGCTTCAAACGATGCTGTCTGGCCTCTAAGGTCGTCATGCTTGATGATCTCGCCAACAATCGTCAGATTGATTCAAAATTGAAAGCGCTTTGAGGCTGGAGGCCTCCGATGAACCTCAAGCAGCTGTCGCATATGCTGTCGCTCTCGCAGACCACGGTGAGCCGGGCGCTGAACGGCTACCCCGAGGTCAACGAGGAGACCCGGCGCCGGGTTATGGATGCCGCCAAGCGCCATGGCTACCGGCCGAACCCCAGCGCGCGCCGGCTCGCCACCGGCAAGTCGGGAATGATCGGCTATGTGCTGCCGACCGGGGCCGCCGTCGACATCGATCCGCACTTCGTCGAATTCCTCTCCGGCCTCGGCGACTATGCCCGTTCGCATGAGCTCGACCTTGTGCTTTCGCCCGCCGATGCCGACGACGAGGAAACGACCTACCGGCGCATCGTCGCCAACCGCCAGGTCGACGCCGTCTACCTGTCCTCGCCGCGGCCGGCCGATAAGCGGCTGGCGCTGGTCAACACGCTGGGCATCCCTTTCATCGTCCATGGCCGCAGCGAAGGCTTCGATTTCGACTATTCCTATCTCGACATCGACAATGAGGGCGCCTTCCACGAAGCGTCGAGACTGCTGATCCAGCTCGGCCACAAGCGCCTGGCGCTGATCAACGGCAATGATCGCGAGACTTTCGCCATCCACCGCGAGCGCGGCATGCGCCGCGCGCTTGTCGCGAACGGGCTGGCGCTCGGCGAGCGCCACATCCGTTCGGTGGCGATGACCGAGGAAAACGGCTACCGCGCCGCACGCCGCCTGCTCGAGGAGGCTGAGCCGCCGACGGCGATCGTCTGCTCCAGCCTGATCATGGCGCTGGGCGTCGTGCGCGCCGTGCGCGATCTCGGCCTCACCATTCCGGGCGACTTGTCGCTGGTTGCCCATGACGACGTCTTCCCCTGGCTGCGGCCGGAGAATTTCCCGGTGCCGCTGTCGACGACGCGCTCCTCGATCCGCCTCGCCGGGGCGCGTGTCGCAGAACGGCTGGCGGCGCGGATATCGGGGTTGGAGGAAGGCGCGCGGGGCGAGGTCTGGCCGGTCGATCTGGTGGTGCGGGGATCGGTGGCCGGAGCGCCGGCGTAGAGATTAGACTCAACTACCTTGAGCGGCGGAGTTCCCTAACGGACGCTTTCATTCAAGTAAAACGCGATAGAGGTCGCCGGGAAAGCTGCATGATTCTTGAATTGCACCATATCCAGTTGGCTATGCCTGAAGGCGAAGAGCAGGCCGCACGGAACTTCTACTGTGGCGTCCTCGGCCTTCGCGAAGTCGATAAACCTGAGGAACTGCGTTCGCGCGGTGGAGCATGGTTCGAGAGCGGGAGCGTTAAGGTTCATTTGGGCGTGGAGAAGCCGTTTGCTCCTGCCAAGAAAGCGCATCCTGCGTTCCGGGTAGAAAAATTAGATCAAACAATCGCCGCACTTCAGTCGAGGAGCATCGGATTCCGGTTTGACGCTGATCTGCCGGGCATCAGGCGCATCTATGTCAGCGACCCATTTGGGAACCGTATCGAGCTTCTTGAGCTCGTATAGCGAAACGTCTCATTCGGCGTCGCCCAATACCCGTCCGGCAGCAGCCAACTACTGAGTTTGGCCCCGAGCGGTGCCCAAACTCACTCCTTCGCCGCCCCAGCCGCCTTGACGTCCAGCAACCCATAGCCGTCATTGTCCCGCCCCTTCGGGCCGAGATCCTTTGCGGTGGTGGCAAGCGCCTTCTCGATTTCATCGGCCGAGCGGTCAGGCGAGGCGTGGATCAAATTGGCGATGGCGCCGGAAACGGTCGCGGCGGCAAACGAGGTGCCGGTCACCACGTCGGAGCCGGCGCCGCTCGGCCGCGCGGATATCAGGGCTGGAAGAGGGCGCGCCGAACGATGGCACAAATAGCCGCATCAAAAACTGGAAAAAAATTGCGAAATGCTTCTTTGCAAAGCCGA
>NZ_VFWS01000141.1:0-13194 GCF_006443065.1 Mesorhizobium sp. B1-1-5
GATCCTATGGTCTGCGCGTCCGCTTCGCTCCCGCTCCGCCCGTGGATGACGACCCTGAGATGCTTCGGCCAACCACCACAGCTTGCCTCAGCTACTCCACCTCGCGCAACCGATAGCCGACGCCGGTCTCGGTGATGATGTAGCGCGGCTGGTCCGGAGTTTTCTCGATCTTCTGCCGCAGCTGGCGCACATAGACCCTGAGATACTGGACGTCGGTCGAGTCGTTCCAGATCTGCTTCATCAGGAACTGATGCGTCAGCACCTTGCCGGCATATTGCACGAGCATGCGCAGGATGTCGTATTCCTTGGGCGACAGTTTCACTTCCTTGTCCTCGACCATGACGATACGCTTCACAAGGTCGACCGAAAGGTCGCCGGTATGGAACACCGGCTTCTCGCCCTGTTGCTGGAATTTGTGGCGCAGCGCCACGCGGATGCGCGCGACGAGCTCGTTCATGCCGAAGGGCTTGGTCACGTAGTCGTCGGCGCCGAGCTCGAGCGCTGCGACGATACCGGGCTCGTCGGTGCGGCTTGAAAGGATGACGACCGGAATGTCGAGGCCGTCGCTTCGCCATTTGTCGAGCAGCTCGAGGCCGGTCATGCCGGGCAGGCCGAGATCGAGCAGGATAAGGTCGGGCCGTTCGGCCTGGACGAGCTCGAGGGCCGCCTTGGCATTCGGCGCCTCGGAGACCGCATAGCCCTGGCTGCCGAGGCCGACGCGCAGCAACTTTCGGATCGGCGGCTCGTCGTCGACGACCAAAATGGAGACGGTCTGATTTGTCATGCCGCATCGTCCGTAAGCGGTGCGCCGAGCGCCGGCAACTCAGCCGGCACCGGCATGCGGATGGTGAAGATCGCGCCTAGACGGTCGGTGCGGTTGGCCGCCGCGATCGTGCCGCCCATCGCCTCGATAAAGCCGCGGCTGATCGACAGTCCGAGGCCCGTGCCGGCGCGCACCTGGTCGCGCTTGCGCACGCGGTAGAAGGTGTCGAATATCCGCTCAAGGTCGTCAGGCGGGATGCCCGGTCCCTCATCCATCACCTGGAGGATGACGGCGCCGCTGTCCACCCAGGCCTGCAGGCGGATGGCCGAGCCGGGCAAGGCGTATTTGGCGGCATTGTCGAGCAGGTTGAACAATGCCTGCTCGAACAGCACAGGATCGAGCCGCAGCATCGGCAGGTCGGCCGGGATGTCGGTCTCTATTTTGTGCTCGGCGGTGATCTTCTGCGCCCGGTTCAACGCTGAGCCGACGACATCGCCGACATAATGGAGCGCATAGTTCGGCTCCATCGCGCCCGACTCGATCCTGGTCATGTCGAGCAGATTGGCGATGAAGCGGTTCAGCCGCTCGGACTCGCTGACGACGGTCGCCAGAAGCTCCGCGCGATCCTGTTCCGGCAGCGCCGGCGCGAATTCCTTCAGCGTGCCGGCCGCGCCCATGATCGCGGCAAGCGGCGTCTTCAGGTCATGCGAGATCGAGGTGAGCAGCGCCGATCGCAGCCGGTCGGCTTCAGCCGCAAGTCTGGCGCGGTCGACATCCGCGACGAGCTGGACGCGCTCGATGGCGACGGCGGCCTGGTCGGCCAAGGCGTCGAGCAAACGTTGCTGCTCGGGCGTCAGCAGCGGGCCCTGCTTGTCATTGTCGAGACCGACCACGCCGATCGCTGTCCGGCCCGTCCGCAAAGGAAGATAGAGACGTTTTGCGCCGGGCAAGGTGTCGGCGCCACGGCCGGCCGGCCGATTGTGCTCCCAGGCCCAGCGCGCGGCGGCGATATCGGCTTTGGCCAAGGTGTCGTCCGGCGGATAGCCGGCCTTGACGGTGATGGTGCCGTTTTCCGGCAAAAGCAGCACGACACGGACCTTCAGCATCGAAGCGATCTGGAAGGCGGTGGCCCATAAGACGTCGTCGAGCGTGCCGGCGCCGGCGAGCTTCCTGGAAAAGGAATAGATGTCGCCGGTGGCGCGCGCCCGCGAGCGGGCGGCGACGGCCTGGCGCTGCACGCGTGCCGTCAGATTGCTGGCGATCACGGCGACGACGAGGAAAACGGTAAAGGCAACGATGCTCTCCGGGTCCCTGATCGTCAGCGTGTAACGCGGCTCGAGGAAGAAGAAATTGAAGGCAAGCGCGCTGAGGAAACAGGCATAGAGCGCCGGCCAGAGCCCGAATGTCACGGCCGAGGTCAGCACGGCAAGAAGCAGGACGCTGGCGAGATTGCGGACATCGAAGAACTGGTCGAGGATCGAGCTGACGGCCAGCGCGCCGGCGACATAGGCCGTCGAGAACAAATAGGGCCAGATCTGGAAAGGCTTCTGCTCGGGCGCGGCTTTCACCCGCGCCGACAGCGCGTCGCCATCGCGCCCGGCGCCCGAAATGACATGGACGCTGATGTCGCCGGCATTGCGGATCAGATCATAGGTGAGCGAGCCCTCGATCAGCTCGCGCCAGCGCGAGCGGGTCGGCCGGCCGACGACGATATGGGTGAAGTTGTTCGCCGTCGCGTGACGCACGATGTCCTGGGCGACGTTCTGGCCGGGAATGGTGGCGATCTCGGCGCCGAGCTGCTCGGCAAGACGCAGGTTCCTGGCCAGGCGGTCCTTGTCTTCCTCGGACAGTCCGGCGAGCCGTGGCGTGTCGACATGCAGCGCCGTCCAGGGCGCGCGTAGCCGGTCGGCGAGCCTGCGTGCGTAGCGGATGCGGGCCGCTCCGCCAGGCTGCGAGTCGACGCAGACGAGCACCCGCTCGCCGGCCGCCCACGGCCCCGGAATGGCATGCGACTGCATGTGGTTGAGCAGCTGCTCATCGACGCGCTGGGCCGTGCGGCGCAGGGCCAGCTCGCGCAGCGCCGTCAGATTGCCCGGCGAAAAATAATTCTCGATCGCACGCTGCGCGGTGTTGGGGAAATAGACCTTGCCGTCCTGCAGCCTCTTGATCAGGTCGTCGGGCGTGAGGTCGATGATCTCGATGTCGTCGGCCTGGTCGATGATGGAATCGGGAACGGTCTCGCGCACCCTGACCCGCGTGATCTGGGCGACGACGTCGTTCAGGCTTTCGACATGCTGGATGTTGAGCGTGGTGTAGACGTCGATGCCTTGCGCCAGGATCTCCTGCACATCGAGATAGCGTTTGGGATGCCGGCTGCCGGGCGCGTTGGTATGGGCAAGCTCGTCGACCAGGACCAGCGCAGGACGCCGGTTCAGGATGGCGTCGATGTCCATCTCGTCGAGGGTTTGGCCGCGATAGTCGACCAGGCGGCGCGGGATCGCCTCATAGCCGTCGACAAGGGTTTGCGTTCCCTTGCGGCCGTGCGTCTCGACGATGCCGATCACGACGTCGATGCCGTCGGCGCGGCGGGCGCGGCCGGCCATCAACATCTCGTAGGTCTTGCCGACGCCGGGCGCGGCGCCGAGAAATATGCGCAGGTGGCCACGGCCCTCGCGCTCGGCATGCTCCAGCAGCGCGTCGGGGGAGGGTCGGTTCTTGGGGTTGGTCCTGTCGTCCGGCATCAGGTCCAATCATGAATTGCGCCGGGGATCGTGTCGATCCCCGGGCGCGGGCGGGTTACTTCAGGCCGTCCAGCGCCAGGTTCAGCGCCAGCACGTTGACCACCGGCTCGCCGAGGACGCCGAGCTCGCGCTCCTCGACATGGCTGTCGACGAGCGCCTTCACCTTGGCCTCGTCCACGCCGCGGGCCCTGGCGACGCGCGGCACCTGGAAATAGGCGGCGTCCGGGCTGATGTCGGGATCGAGACCACTGCCCGAGGTGGTGACGAGGTTCATCGGCACCGGCGCATTCGGGTTTTCGGCCTTGAGTTTCTCGGCGTCGCCCTTGACGCGCTCGATGAGCTTGGGATTGCTCGGACCGAGATTCGAGCCGCCGGAGGCGGCGGCGTCGTAGCCTTCACCGGCTGCCGACGGCCGGCCGTGGAAATAGCGGTCGCCGGCGAAAGCCTGGCCGATCAGGCTGGAGCCGATGACCTTGCCGTCTTTTTCGACAAGGCTGCCATTGGCCTGGTTCGGAAACAGCGCCTGGGCGATGCCGGTCATGCCGATCGGATAGATGAGGCCGGTCAGCACCGTGAAGAAGACGATCATGACCAAAGCGGGCCTGAGTTGCTTGAACATTGGGGCAAATCCTTATGCGAGGCCGAGGGCTGTGACGATCAGGTCGATCGCCTTGATGCCGACGAACGGCACGACGATGCCGCCGAGGCCGTAGATGAGCAGGTTGCGAGTGAGCAGCGAACCGGCGCCGATGGCTCGGTACTTCACGCCCTTCAGCGACAACGGGATCAGCGCGATGATGATCAGCGCGTTGAAGATGATGGCCGACAGTATGGCGCTTTGTGGCGTCGCCAGATGCATGATGTTGAGCGCCTGCAGCGGACCGGTGGACTGGCCGGGCGCGACGTAGAAGATCGCGAACATCGCCGGGATGATGGCGAAATACTTGGCCACGTCGTTGGCGATCGAGAAGGTGGTCAGCGAGCCGCGCGTCATCAGCAGCGCCTTGCCGATCTCGACGATCTCGATCAGCTTGGTGGGATCGCTGTCAAGGTCGACCATGTTGCCGGCCTCGCGCGCGGCGACGGTGCCGGTGTTCATGGCGACGCCGACATCGGCCTGGGCGAGCGCGGGCGCGTCGTTGGTGCCGTCGCCGCACATGGCGACCAGCTTGCCCTTGGCCTGCTCCTCGCGGATCAGCGACAGCTTGTTCTCCGGCGTCGCCTGCGCGAGGAAGTCGTCGACGCCGGCTTCGGCGGCAATTGCCGCGGCGGTGAGCGGATTGTCGCCGGTTATCATCACCGTGCGGATGCCCATCTTGCGCAACTCGGCGAAACGCTCGCGGATGCCGCCCTTGACGATGTCCTTGAGGTGGACGACGCCAAGCAGGCGGCCGTCGCGCTCGACCGCCAGCGGCGTCCCGCCGGCCTTGGCGATCTCGTCGGCGATCGACTGCAGGTCGCGGATCGTTTCGGTCCTCGGGCGCGCGCCGTGGGTGGCGACAGTCGACCGGTTCACGTGATTGAGCACCGCATCGACCGCGCCCTTGCGCACCGACGAGCCGTCGATGTCGACGCCGCTCATGCGGGTCTGCGCGGTGAACGGCACGAAGGTGGCGTGCAAGGTCGCCATGTCGCGGGCGCGGATGGCGTATTTCTCCTTGGCCAGCACGACGATCGAGCGGCCTTCCGGGGTCTCGTCGGCCAGCGATGCAAGCTGAGCCGCGTCGGCCAGCTCCTGCTCGGTGACGCCCTTGACCGGGCGGAAGTCGGTGGCTTGGCGGTTGCCGAGCGTGATGGTGCCGGTCTTGTCGAGCAGCAGCGTGTCGACGTCGCCGGCGGCCTCGACGGCGCGGCCGGACATGGCGAGAACGTTGAAGCGCACCAGGCGGTCCATGCCGGCGATGCCGATCGCCGACAGCAGCGCGCCGATCGTGGTCGGGATCAGCGTCACGAACAGCGCGACGAGGATCGTCACCGGGATATAGCCGCCCGAATAGGAGGCGAAGCTCGGGATGGTCGCGGTCGCCAGCACGAAGATCAGCGTCATGCCGACGAGCAAGATGTTGAGTGCGATCTCGTTCGGCGTCTTCTGGCGCTCGGCTCCTTCGACCAGCGAGATCATGCGGTCGAGGAAGGTCTGGCCGGAAGCGGCGGAAATGCGCACGCGGATCCAGTCGGACAGCACCTGGGTGCCGCCGGTGACGGCCGAACGGTCGCCGCCGGATTCGCGGATGACGGGCGCGGATTCGCCGGTGATCGCGGCTTCGTTGACGGAGGCCACGCCCTCGATCACCTCACCGTCGGAAGGGATGATGTCGCCGGCCTCGACCAGCACGACATCGCCGACCTTCAGGCTGGTGCCGGGAACCAGCTTGAATTTCGAGCGGTCCTCGCCGTTGGTGAGCAGCTTAGCCTGGGTTTCGGTGCGCGCCTTGCGCAGCGAGTCGGCCTGCGCCTTGCCGCGGCCTTCGGCGACGGCCTCGGCGAAATTGGCGAACAGCACGGTGAACCAGAGCCAGATGATGATCTGCAGCGTGAAGCCGAGATCGCCGCCGCCGGCGATCAGGTCACGGAGGAAAAGCACGGTGGTGAGAGCTGAGACGACCGCGACGACAAACATCACCGGGTTCCTGGCCAGCGTGCGCGGATTAAGCTTGCGGAAGGCGCCGCCGAGGGCTGGCACCAGAACGCGCGCATCCACGATAACAGCGGATTTGGACTGGCTCATTTTTGGGTTCCGGTATCGGTTATGTTGGACGGCGCCGGGAGTTCGGTCTTCGGGAGCAGGTGCGGCAGGCCGGTGGCCAGCAGCCACAACACGAACAGCGCGGCCGCCATGCCGAGAAAGGTTGAAAGTGTCGGGAAAGGACGAGGCTTCTCGTCCCTTCCGTCGTCGGGCGCTCCGTCACCGGTCGGGGGACGGTCGTTGTGGCGTATGTCGTTGAAGCGGGGCATGGTCACCTCAGAAGGTCTGTCCATGGATCATCGCCAGATGCTCGACGATCGGACCGACGGCGAGCGACGGGAAGAAGGTGAGGCCGCCGACGATGATGATGACGCCCACCAGGAGGCCGACGAACAGCGTACCGTCGGTCGGGAAAGTGCCGGCGGAGGCGGGCACGGTCTTCTTCGCGGCCAGCGAGCCGGCGATGGCTAAAGCCGGGATGATGACCAGAAAGCGGCCCATCAGTATGCCGACGCCGATGGTGACGTTGTACCAGGGCGTGTTGCCGGTGAGGCCGCCGAAGGCCGAGCCGTTGTTCGCGGCCGCCGAGGTATAGGCATAAAGCACCTCGGTAAAGCCATGCGGGCCGGCATTGGCCATCGAGGCCACGGCGCTCGGCAGGACCACCGCGATGGCCGTGAAGATCAGCATCGCCAGCGGCAGGCACAGGATCGCCAGCATCGCCATCTTGACCTCCTTGGCCTCGATCTTCTTGCCGAGATATTCGGGCGTGCGGCCGACCATCAGGCCGGCGACGAAGACGGCGAGGACGACGAACATCAGGATGCCGTAAAAGCCGGCGCCGACACCGCCGACAATGACTTCGCCGAGCTGCATGTTGATCAGCGGGATCATGCCGCCGAGCGCGGTGAAGCTATCATGCATGGCGTTGACGGCACCGCAGGAGGCGGCCGTGGTGATCACGGCGAAGAGAGCCGACAAGGCGATGCCGAAGCGCGTCTCCTTGCCTTCCATGTTGCCGCCGTCGATGCCGAGCGCATGGACGAGCGGGTTGCCGGCGGCTTCCGCCCAGTAGCAGACGGCAACGCCAACGACGAACAGCACGCCCATCGAGGCAAGGATCGCCCAGCCCTGGCGCTCACTGCCGACCATGCGGCCGAAGACGTTGGTGAGACTGGCGCCGAGCGCGAAGATCGACAGCATCTGTATCAGGTTGGAGATCGCGCCCGGGTTCTCGAACGGATGCGCCGAGTTGGCATTGAAGAAGCCGCCGCCATTGGTGCCGAGCATCTTTATGGCGAGCTGCGAGGCCACCGGGCCGAGCGCGATCGTCTGCTTGGCGCCTTCCAGCGTGGTGGCGTCGACATAGGCGCCGAGCGTCTGCGGTACGCCCAGCCAGACATAGGCAAGCGTCAGCACAATGCAGATCGGCAGGAGCACGTAGAGCGTGCAGCGGGTGAGATCGACCCAGAAATTGCCGATCGACTTGCCGGAAGCGCGGGCAAAGCCGCGGATCAAGGCAATGGCGATGGCAATGCCGGTGGCGGCCGAGACGAAATTCTGAACGGTGAGGCCGGCCATCTGCACGAGGTAGGACATCGTGCTTTCGCCGCCGTAGTTCTGCCAATTGGTATTGGTGATGAAGCTGGCGGCGGTGTTGAAGGCAAGCTCAGGATCGACCGCGGTCATCCCGGCCGGATTGAAGGGCAGGGCGCCCTGCAGCCGCTGCAGCGCATAAAGGACGAGGAAACCGGCGAGGTTGAAGAGCAGCATGCCGGTCGCGTAGACGGCCCAATGCTGTTCTTCCTTTTCGCTCGTTCCGGCGAGGCGATAGAGCCCGCGCTCGATCGGCACGAGCAGCGGCGACAGCACGGTGCGGTCGCCGCTGAAGACGCGGTGCATATGGAAGCCGAGCGGCTTCACGAGCAAGGCCAAGATCCCGCAATAGACGAGGATCTGTATCCAGCCATTTATAGTCATGATGGGCTCTCCGCGTGCCGGTCAGAAGCGCTCTGGGCGGATGAGCGCATAGGTAAGGTAGGCAAGCAGGAACAAGGTCACCGCGCCGCCGAGGATGTAGTCGAAAAGCATGGTACGGTCCCTTGCTTAGATTCTGTCGCAGGCTTTGACGTAGGCTAAGGACAAGGCGAAGAATAAAATCCCGATCCCGAGAACTATGAGGTCCATGGCAGGCGTTCCTTGTTTTCCACCTTGCGCTTCCGGCTCGCAGTGGCGGGCTCAAAACTCTACGCGGACCCACGTCGCCTTGTCGGCGACGGCGGTTCGCAGTGTTTTTCGAAGGAAAATATGGACCCGATCGCCATAAAGGTTCGAGACGGAGCGGGTGGGAAAGATATAGGAATTCTATAGGGGTTTTGACTGGGCGCGCTTTGGGTGCGGGGAGCGCGCTATGCGTTGCCGGAGCTGGTCTGGCCGCGAAAATCCGCCTGTAACCATGCAAAAAGGGAACGAAGAAAAATGCTCGACATCGCACCATCGCAACAGGCGGCAACCTGGCTCGGCTCATTCGGCCGGGCGCTCGAGGCCGGCGATATCGAGGCGGCGACGAACCTCTTCGCGCAGGATTGCTACTGGCGCGATCTCTTGACCTTCACCTGGAACATCAAAACCATGGAAGGACAGGTGGCGATCCGCGACATGTTGAAGGCCACGCTGCCATCGGCGCAGCCATCGCACTGGCGGATGTCCGGGGAGCCCGGGGTCGACGACGGCACCGTCGAAGCCTGGTTCACATTCGAGACGGCGGTGGCACGCGGCGAGGGCATCCTGCGGCTCAAGGACGGCCGCTGCCGGACGCTGTTCACGGCGATGAGCGAGCTCAAGGGGTTCGAGGAGCGGAAGGGGCCGGCGCGGCCGCTCGGCATCCGCCACAAGGCCGATCCCGAGCGCGAGACCTGGGCGGAAGCACGAGCGCGCGAGGCGCGCGATCTCGGCGTGCATGAGCAGCCCTATTGCCTGGTGGTCGGCGGCGGTCAGGCTGGCATCATGCTCGGCGCCCGGCTGCGCCAGCTCGGCGTGCCTACGCTCATCATCGAGAAAAATGCGCGCGCCGGCGATTCCTGGCGCAACCGCTACCGCTCGCTCGTGCTGCACGATCCCGTCTGGTACGATCATCTGCCCTACATTCCGTTCCCGGAAAACTGGCCGGTCTTCACGCCCAAGGACAAGATGGGCGACTGGCTGGAGATGTACACCCGCGTCATGGAGCTGAACTATTGGGTCGCAACCAAATGCATCAGCGCCGCCTATGACGAGGCCGAGAAGGCCTGGACCGTCGTAGTCGACCGGGTCGACCAGCGCGTCATGCTGAAGCCGAAGCACATCGTCTTCGCCACCGGCGCATACGGGCCGCCGCGGCGGATCGAATTGCCGGGCGCCGAGAGCTTCAAGGGCGAGCTGCTTCATTCCAGCCAGTATTCGACCGGCGAGAAATTCCGCGGCAAGCGCGTCGCGGTGATAGGTGCTGCAAGCTCAGGCCACGATGTCAGCGTCGATCTGTGGGAAGCGGGCGCCAAGGTCACCATGGTGCAGCGCTCGCCGACGACGGTGGTGAAGTCCGACACGCTGATGGATGTCGGCTTCCAGATATTCTCGGAGAAGGCGCTGGCGCGCGGCATCACCACCGACAAGGCCGATATGATCGTCGCCTCCACGCCCTTCGCGCTGGTGCCGAAGGGCCAGCGCGCGCTCTATGATGTGATCCGGGCGCGCGACGCGGATTTCTATCAGCGCCTCAGCGACAGCGGCTTCGCCGTCGACTTCGGCGACGACGAGACAGGGCTGTTGATGAAAGCCTATCGGACAGGCTCCGGCTACTATATCGACGTCGGCGCCTGCGAGCTGATCCTGAACGGCGAGATCAAGGTGAAGAGCGGCGTCGGCATCAAGTCGCTGACGCCGGACGGCATCCTGTTTGAGGACGACAGCGAGCTCGCCGTCGACGCGATCGTCTGCTGCACCGGCTACCAGTCGATGAACGAGACGGTTGCGGGCATCGTCTCGCGCGAGGTCGCCGACAAGGTCGGCCCGTGCTGGGGCCTGGGCTCCGGCGTGAAGGGCGATCCGGGTCCGTGGCAGGGCGAATTGCGCAACATGTGGAAACCGACGGCGCAGGAAGCGCTGTGGTTCCACGGCGGCAATCTGGCGCTGTCGAGGTTCTATTCGAAGTTCGTTGCGCTGCAGCTCAAGGCGCGGATGGAGGGGATTGCGACGCCGGTTTATGGAGAGCCGAGTAATGCGAGAACCTAGCGGTCGTCATCCTAGGGCGGAGCAAGGAGCGAAGCGACGCGCGCAGACCCTAGGATCCATGCCGTGACATTCGTGGCGTGTGCAAGCGGACCAGAACGGGATTCTTCGCCGGGATCGTCTCAAACCCCATTCTACACCGCTGCATTCTTCGGCGACAGTCACGGAATGGATCCTAGGGTCTGCGCTCCGCTTCGCGTCGCTCCGCCCTAGAATGACGATGATGATGGGCCAAAATGCCTCGCCGCCACATCCACATGCGTATGGTGCGCATGCGCCTCGAAGCGCTCCGTCTCATTGTGGTCGGGCGCTTCGTTCGGCCACCATTTGCCGCCGATGACAATGCCGTTGGAGACCAGCCGCTGATCCGCGATCAATGACGCCCCGACCGCGTCAACGAAAGTGAAGCGGCCGGGCTGCAGCTTCAACACGGCGACGTCGCCGGTGCCGCCGACCTTCAGCGCACCGAGTTCCGGCCTTGCGATCGCCTCCGCCGGCCGCTGCGTCGCCGCGCGCAGCACCTCGACCAGCGGCATGCCGAGCGCCATGAGCTTCGACATGCAGACCAGGATGTCGAAGGCCGGACCGTCGACGCAGTAGAGATGCACGTCGCTGGAGATGACGTCGGGCGCGAGGCCCTCGGCAAGCATCGCCTTCGCCACCTCGAAGTCGAAGGAACCCATGCCGTGGCCGATGTCGAAGATGACGCCGCGCTCGCGCGCCAGCCGCATGTCCGGCCGCACCGCCCCGGAGGCGAAGACCGGCGCGTTGGGAAACGGCCGGAAGCAATGGGTGAGAATGTCGCCGCGGCGCAGCCTGGGCAGCACTTCCGAGCGGCCGGGCGGCGGCTCGTCGATATGCGCCATCAGCGGCAGGCCGGCCTTGTCGGCGGCTTCGAGCGCGAGGTCGACCGGCGCGATGCCGCTAGAGCCGCCGGCATGCTTGCCGGAGCGGACCTTGACGCCGACGACGACATCGGCGTGCTCGCGCACCGCGGCAACCGTCTCACGCGGCTCGCAAAGCCTGAGGTCGCCGCATTCGCCGACCGACACTGTCTTGGCGAAGCCGAATATGCCGGCAAAGGAGATGTTGACGTAAGCGAGGATGCGGACCTTCGAGCGCTCGATGACATGGCGGCGGAAGCCCAGGAAATTGCCGGCGCCGGCGCTGCCGGCGTCGATGAAGGTGGTGGTACCGCTCTTGGCGGCGAGCCGGTCGGCATCGACGCCGAGCGAGGTGCCGCCCCAGTAGACGTGGCTGTGCAGGTCGATGAGGCCGGGCGTGACAATGCAGTCCCTCGCGTCGACGACTTCACCCGCCGCCTCGGCATTGATGGCGGCGTCGATCGCGGCGACGCGGCCATCGGCAATGGCAACATCGCGTGGCGCGTCCAGGCCCGATGCGGGATCGATGAGGCGCCCGCCCTTGATCAGGAGATCGAACTGCATCGGTGCCCTCGCTGTTTGTTCGTTTCACGCAATTCCGGACGGAAGGCTACGGCGAAGTCGCCGAACATAACCGCTAAGCACTTTTCCTGGAATTGCTTCAATCGATCCGACCGGGCGATCAGACCGGCCGATAAGCGACGGCTTCGACTTCGATCTTGATGTCGATCATCAGGCGCGATTCGACCGTGGTGCGTGCTGGCGGATCCTTCGGGAAATGTTTTGCATAAACGGTGTTGAATGTGCCGAAATCGCGCGCATCCTCGAGCCAGACGGTGGTCTTCACCACATCGTCCATGGTGCAGCCGGCGAGCGCCAGGGCCGCCTTGACGTTCTGCAGCACCTGCTCGGCCTGCTCGGCGATGCCGCCCTTGAACACGAGCCCGTCGCTGCCCACCGGCACCTGACCGGAGATATAGACGAAATCGCCGGCGCGGACGGCGGGCGAGAGCGGAACGTGGGATTTCCCAAAGCACTGCTTGGACAAGGGGAGCCTCCTTCTATCGACTGACGGGAACGGGGTTACATAGCCGTCTACGCCTGTCGGCACGATCCTCCTAGAGCCAATGTCGGAAAGCAACATTCTTTCGAAATCCATGTTGCTTTATTACAGAAGCCTGAGCATCTTGCGCTCGACGCGGCTTGAAATCGGCCGCGCATATGAGGGAGATCCGGCATGACCTTCGACAAGAATCCGTTTCCGGAAGGCGATGCCGACCGCCACGCGCTGTGGGAAATGCTGGTGCGGCGCGACATCGATGCCTTCCTCGGTCAGGACTGGTCGATGGTCGAGGACGATTTCATCGCGGAAAGCTTCTTCGGCATGCATGCGCATTTCCTTGCCAACGCAGATGCCTGGCGGCTGCAGTTCCCCAGGCTGGATGTCTATCGCGACGAATGGCTGCGGCAGGCCAAGGAAACCGCGGCGACGAAATTCGCCGAGCCGCTGCGCGAAGCGCTGTTTCGCGTCACCAACATGCGCGACATCGACATCGACGGCGACCGCGCGGTGCTGCACAAGAAGTTTGACGGCTCGGTCGCCAAGGCCGACGGCGGCGTCGACCGGCTCAAATGGCAGACGCTCTACTTCTGCCGCAAGGTCGGCGGACGCTGGAAGATTGCCGGCTTTGTCGGCTACATGCCGCATCCGCTGGGAAGCTAGTGGCACTGCACAGGGATTTTGACCGTTCGGCTCTGTTTGCGTTGGTGGCATGCGTGGAGATTGGCCGAAACGCCCATCGCGATCGTCATTCCAGGGCGGAGCAGGAGCGAAGCTCCGTCGCGAAGACCCTG
>NZ_VFWS01000142.1:0-13014 GCF_006443065.1 Mesorhizobium sp. B1-1-5
CTTCTTCGGAACGAGGCCCGATGCTATGGCTCGCCCCATGAAGCCCGCCCCCTGCGGGCGCCGGCCACCTGAATTTTCAAGGCATGCCAGAGGGGTGTTGCGCGTCGTCGCGGTGCCGCAAACCCTAGAATTTATAGCTGAAATTCACGCCCAGCGTCTGCAGCTTCACGTCCTGGTCGCGGTCGGCGAAGGTGTCCGGCGCATCGAAATGCTCCTTGCCGAAATCGTAGTAGCGGTATTGCGCGCCGACGACGACATTGTTGGTCAAGGCATAGTCGACGCCGGCGCCGAGCGTCCAGCCGGTGTTGGTGCGGGTTTGGGCAAAGGCCGTGCCTGCCGCCTGTGAGGTCTCAATGCCGGCGAAAGCGACGCCGCCGATGCCGTAGATCAGCACGCGATCCATGGCGTAGCCGGCCTTGGCATCGATCGATCCGAACCATTTGATGTCGGTGCCGAATGTGTTTGCCGGGCCGGCCTCGGCGGTGCCGTCGATCGAGGCGTAGTTAAGATCGGCCTCGGCGCCGATCACAGCCTGGTCGAATTGCCAGAGCCCCGCGACATGGCCGCCGACGAAACCGCCATCGATGTCGGGCTTGACCGAAAACGGACCGCCACCGTCGCCGCTGATGTCGGAGCGGCCCCAGCCATAGCCGGCCTGCAGGCCGGCGTAATAGCCGGTCCAGTCGAAGCCGGCCGCGGTCATCGGCAGATCGGCACCCAGATCCGCCGCCCGGGCGGATCCGGACAGCAGGACAAGAAAGCCGGCACTGGCAAGCGTCAGTCGACGCATCGATCGCTCCGAAATGGCGGTTTCGAACGACTCCTCGAAACAGACTAGCCCCATTCGCCGCGAAACGGAATTGCATCTCTGCAACAGTGGTTTACGACCTGACGCTCTGGCTCCGGACGCCGAGATTTGCCAAAGTGACCTACGCAGAGGACTCAAAGCTCATGACGAACGCCAAGCCGACCAGCACCGCAAAGCCAAAGCCGTGGACGGAAGTGGCGACACATCTGGTCGACGTCGCGGTGGGCCGGAAGCCGGCCGATCTGGTCATCCGCAACGGTCGCTGGGTGAACGTCCATTCGGGCGAGATCATCCCCGGCACCGATATCGCGATCGCAGCCGGCCGCTTCGCCTATTGCGGGCCGAACGCCGGCCATGCCATCGGGCAGGGGACGAAGGTGGTCGATGCCGGCGGGCGCTATTTGGTCCCCGGCCTTTGCGACGCGCATATGCATGTCGAGAGCGGCATGGTGACGGTGACGGAGTTCTGCCGCGCCGTCATCCCGCACGGCACGACCTCTATGTTCATCGATCCGCACGAGATCGCCAATGTGCTTGGACTGCCGGGTGTGCGCCTGATGCATGACGAGGCGGTCGCGATGCCGATCAACGTGCATGTGCAGATGCCGTCCTGCGTGCCGTCGGCGCCGGGGCTGGAGCATGCCGGCGCCGAATTGACGGTCGCCGACGTTGCCGAGGCCATGACCTGGGAAAACATCATCGGGCTTGGCGAGGTGATGAATTTCCCCGGCGTTGTCGCCAACGATCCGGTGATGTCGGGCGAGATCGCCGAGACGGTCAAGGCCGGCAAGACGGTCGGCGGGCACTATGCGTCGCCCGATCTCGGCCTGCCGTTTCACGGCTACGTCGCCGGCGGGGCGGAGGACGACCATGAAGGCACGCGCGCGGAGGACGCGATCGCGCGGGTGCGCCAGGGCATGAAGGCGATGCTGAGGCTGGGATCGGCCTGGTACGACGTGGCGGCGCAGATCAAGGCGGTGACCGAAGGCGGCATCGACCCGCGCAACTTCATCTTGTGCACCGATGACAGCCATTCCGGCACGCTTGTGCATGAAGGCCATATGGACCGCGTGGTGCGGCATGCCATCGCCCAGGGGCTGAAGCCGGTGACGGCGATCCAGATGGCGACGCTCAACACCGCGCAGCATTTCAGGCTGGAGCGCGAGATCGGCTCCATCGCGCCCGGGCGGCTCGCCGATCTGCTGATCGTTTCGGACCTTGCCCGCATGACCATAGACGAGGTCTATGCGCGCGGCGTCCGGCTGGCGAAGGGCGGCAAGCTGGAGATCGACATTGCGGCCTATGATTATCCGCCATCCTCGAAGAATACCGTCAGGCTCGGCAAGAAACTCGCGGCGAAAGACTTCGACATTTTTGCGCCGCAGGGCGCCAACGAGGTGCGGGCGCGGGTGATCGGCGTGATCGAGAACCAGGCGCCGACGCGGGCGCTGGAAGCCGACCTGCCGGTCGAGGACGGGCTGGTCGCCATGGATCGCCGCAACGACATATGCCAGATCGCACTGGTCGAGCGGCATCGCGGCACGGGCGGCGTCACCAACGCCTTCGTCTCCGGCTTCGGCTATGTAAAAGACTGCGCAATGGCGTCCAGCGTGGCGCATGACGCGCACCACATCATCGTCGTCGGCACCAACAAGGAGGATATGGCCTTGGCCGTGAACCGGCTGAGCGAGGTGGGCGGCGGCGTCGTGCTTTATTCCGAGGGCAAGGAATTGGCGCTGGTCGAGATGCCGATCGCCGGCCTGATGTCGGACGAACGCGCCGAGATCGTCGCGGCCAAGGCCGATCAACTGACCGAGGCGATGCGCAAGGTCGGCTGCTCGCTCAACAACGCCTATATGCAGCACTCGCTGCTGGCGCTGGTGGTCATTCCGGAGCTCAGGATCTCGGACGTCGGCCTGGTCGACGTGACCACGTTCCAGAAGGTCGATCTTTTTATCTGAGCGTCAGCTATCCGCCGGTAGCGATGGTCAACACCCTGAACGGCGTGGTGATGACGACCTCGGCGACAGAGCCGACCGCCTTGCCGAGACCCTGGCCGATATTGTTGAGCTGCGTCGGGTCGGGCTCGTCCGAGGCAAGGCCGGCCGGCGTGCGCAGCCGGTTGCCCAGCAATTGCACCAGGATCGGATTGTCGGCGAATTTGGCATGGTTCAGGCCGCCGTCGCCGCCCTTGGCGTGGGTCAGGTCGACCACCGTCACGCCGTAATCGGCGAGGTCGGCCGCGTTGCCGTAGTCGCCGACGCGCGGCTTGTCGCCGGAAATGAAGCTCGACAGCTTCAGCGCCCGGTCGTCGCCGGAAAGCAGGATGGCGAAAGGTTTGTCCGGCTTGCCGTAGCGGATCATCTGCTTCTTGAAGACATCGACGTCGATGTCGGGCGAGGCGAGGATGACGTAACCGAGCTTGCCGCCAAGATCGCGGTCGCCAGTGATGGCGAGCTGGCGCAGCGCCTCCATCGTCAGCCAGGTGCCCATCGAATGGGCGATGACGTCGATGCTCTTGACGCGTGTCTTGGCAAGCATCCGCAGCGTCGCCTCGAGATCGTCGCGCGCGGCGGTCGAACTGTCCTTGTCGTAGATGTAGCCGGTCGCCTTGGCGCTCGATGCCCATGAGAACAGCACCGGCGTTCCGGGATATTTGGTGTCATGCGCTATCTGCGTGATGCGGTAGATACCGTCATCGAAACCGTTGTTGAAGCCGTGCACGAACACCAGGGCACGGTCGCCGCGCATGGAAATGTCGGCGCCGACCGCCTTGGCGAATTGCCGCGCGTCGCCATAGTGGACGACATCGGTGGCGGTGAACTGCTTGGCCGGATTGGAGTCAGCCGAGCCCTTGGCGCGCTCGATCGCGCCGACCTGGTGGATCTTCGGCACGGTGACGTCGACGCGGGCGTAGCTGGTGGTCAGCGAACGATCGCCGTCGAAGACCTGGCGCGGATCCTTGGTCGCCTGCTGGCGGGTGGTGGCGACGAAGATCTCATGCGTGGCGGCAATGTCGGAGGCAGGCGCTGTAACTGTTTTGCGGTTGAGAAGATCGTGCGTGGGACCGGCGCAGCCGGCGAGGGCGAGCGTGAAGGCAAGGCCGACAACGATCTTCACATGCACAGTCACCCGGGATCCCCCAAGGGCGGCAATTTCTCTTGCTACTGCGATAAAGCCAGAGAGCGGCCGGGTCCAGTTCAAAGTCCCTGCGGCGCGGAACCCGCACGCATACGGTTACTGCGCGGCCAGCTGACGGATGCGGTCCGTCACATCACGGTCGCTGGCAAAGCCATCGTCCTCACGCAGCCGCTGTCCGATCATCTGCACCATCATCGGATTGTCGGCGAATTTGGTGTGGTTGAAACTGTCGACGCCCTTGATCTTGGAGAGGTCGACCACCGTGACGCCATAGGAGGCGAGATCTGCGGCATCCCGATAGTCGCCGACGCGCGGCCGCGCGCCGGCGATCAGGCCGGAGAGCCGCAGCGCCCGGTCGTCGTCCGACAGGAGCAGGATGAAGGGCTTGTCCGGCTTGCCGTAGCGGCGCATCTGGCTCTTGAAGACATCGACATCGATGTCGGGCGAGGCGAGCACCACGTCGCCGAGCTTGCCGCCGAGATCGCGGTCGCCGGTGATGGCAAGCTGGCGCAGCGTTTCCATCGTCACCCAGGTTCCCATCGAATGGGCGACAATGTCGATGCGCCGGGCGCCGGTCTGCGCCAGCATCCGCAGCGTCACCTCCAGCTGGTCGCGGGCGGCGGCGGCGCTTTCCTTGTCATAGACATAGTCGGTGGTCTTGGCACCGGAAGCCCAGGAAAACAGCACCGGCGTGCCCGGATAGCCGGAATCGTGGACGATCTGGGTCAGCCGGTAGACGGCGTCGTCGAAGCCGGTGTTGTAGCCGTGGACGAAAACCATGACGCGGCCGCCGCGGGCGTCGATGTCGGCGTTGAGGGCGCTGGCGAATTTCGGCTGCGTGTCGTAGCCGACAACTTCGGAGGCCATGAAATACTTGGTCGGGTCGTTCGACTTGCCGCGCGAGCGGCGCTCGATCTGGCCGGTCTGGTGAATGGGGGGAACGGTGACGTTGACACGCGCATAGTTGAGCGTCGCCGAGCGTTCGCCGTCAAAAACCTTGTTCGGGTCGTCGGAGCGCTTGCGGGTCGTGGCGATGAAGATCGAGTGGTTGCCGGCGATCTCGGTCGCCGTCGTCGGCACGACGACGCTGCCCAGGATTTCCTGCGTCTGGTGGCCCGCGCAGCCTGATATCAGCAGGGCATAGGCAATGATCAGAATTGTCTTCAACCGCACGTCGACACTTTCACTGGCAATTCCACTCCGGCCACGATTGGCCGTCCACCTCCGCGGAAATCTCCCGGACAGCCGAAGTGCGGCTAAAGTAAGTCGTGTCCAGTGGAAATTGGCTCAACGTCGGGCGACGGCCATCGCACTGTTGCGCGAAAGCCAAAACGGCGGCAGGAAGGTTGCCGGCGCGGGATACGGCTGTCCTGGCGTACCGCCGAGACCAAATGAGGGACTTCTATTGAACAGCTTCTCTTCTCGCGTCGCCGCTGCCGCCGAGGCGATCCGCGAAATCTTTCCGGAAACGCCGCTGCAGGAGAACGATTACCTGTCCAAGAAGACAGGCGCGCGCATCCTTTTGAAGCGTGAGGACCTGACGCCGGTGCGCTCCTACAAGATCAGGGGCGCGTTCAACTTCTTTCGCAAGGCGCTCGCCGCCGGCAACAATGCCGAGCTGTTCGTCTGCGCCTCGGCAGGCAATCACGCCCAGGGCTTTGCCTTCGTCTGCCGCCATTTCGGCAAGAAGGGCGTCGTGTTCATGCCGGTGACGACGCCGCAGCAGAAGATCGACAAGACGCGGCTGTTCGGCGGCGATTTCGTCGAGATCAAGCTGGTCGGCGACTTCTTCGACGATTGCTACCGCGCCGCCTTCGAATTCACCGAGACCGCCGGCGCGCATATGGTGCCGCCCTTCGACCACAAGGACATTATCGAGGGCCAGGCGACGGTTGCCTACGAGATCGCGGCCCAGATGCCGGGCGGGCGCGTGCCCGACATCGTCATGCTGCCGGTGGGCGGCGGCGGCCTTGCCGCCGGTGTGACCCACTATTTCGCCGACCAGCATCGCGATCCGCGTTTCGTGTTCTGCGAGCCCGCGGGCGCGCCGAGCCTGCGCGAGAGCCTTGCCGGCGGCAAGCGGGTCAGGCTCGCCAAGGTCGACAATTTTGTCGACGGTGCCGCGGTGGCCGAGATCGGACGCGAGCCGTTGCGCCATCTCAAGGACTTCACCGCCGATGCCGTGCGGCTGGTTCCGGAGAACCGGCTCTGCGCCACCATGATCGAGATGCTCAATGTCGAGGGCGTCGTGCTGGAGCCGGCCGGCGCGCTGGCGATCGACGCGCTCAAGGATTTTTCGCGCAAGGAGATCAGGGGCAAGACGATCGTCGCGGTCGTCTCCGGCGGCAATTTCGACTTCGAGCGGCTGCCGGACGTGAAGGAGAGGGCGCTGCGCTTCGAAGGGTTGAAGAAGTATTTCATCATCCGCTTCCCGCAACGGCCGGGCGCGCTGCGCGATTTCCTCGAAATGCTTGGTCCCGACGACGATATCGCCCGCTTCGAGTATCTGAAAAAGTCGGCGCGCAACTTCGGCTCGGTGCTGATCGGCATCGAGACCAAGGACCGGCGCAATTTCGACCTGCTGAAAGCCAATTTCGACGCTGAGGGCGTGCAATATCAGGATATCACCGACAACGAGACGCTGGCGGGGTTCATCATATGAAGGGCACGGTTTTCGTTGCGCTATTTTCCGGCATCAATGTCGGCGGCAACCGCATTGTCAAAATGGCGGAGCTCAAAGCCCTCTTCGAAAGTCTCGGCTTCAGCGATGTCGCGACCTATGTGCAGAGCGGCAATGTCGTGTTCCGGGCGAAGAAGGGGGACGCGGCGGCGCTGACCAGGGAGATTGAGGCTGCCTTCGAGAAGAAGTGGGGATTTCATTCGCGCATCATGGTGCGCGATGCCGGCTGGTTCGAGCGGCTGGTGAAGGACAACCCCTATCCCGAGGTCGCCGGCGAGCCGACCAAGCTGCACGCCTATGCGCTGGAACGGGAGCCGACCGCCGAGGAGACGAAGCGGCTCGCCGACAAATGCACCGGCCCCGAGCGCTTCGAGGTCAAGGGCGACGTGCTTTACCTGCATGCGCCGGATGGTGTCGGCAAATCGGTCTTCGCCAATCTCATCCCGCGTACCTTGAAGGTGCCGGGCACGGCGCGCAACTGGCGCAGCGTGCTGGCGCTGCTCGAAATGGTCGGCAAGGCCGGCGGCTGACTGTTCGAGGCACTTTTCCCGGAATTGCTCCAGCTCAGGCGGCCTTTTGCCAATCGAAGCTCAATTCCTCGCGGAAGGCGAAGCGCTTGATATGGTCGGCGACCACGCTCTCAAGCCGCTCCAGCGACGCTTCATCGTCGGCGGCCACAGCGATGTGCAGCGCCTGATCGTCGGCGTCCATCACGGTGCGGCCGATCGAGAGTTGGATGGCGCCGTGCCGCGGGTCGAACTCGACCGGGAATTTATGCGACCAGTGCTTGCAGAGCTGCTGCAGGTAGCGGCTGGCATGTTCGGTGGCGACATCGGCGCGGCTGGTCAGCATGAAATTCTCCTGGCGGATGAAGAAACGCCAGCCTGGACGAGGCTGGCGCCAATTCCCGATAGATAGGCGATGCCCGGCGAAACGCTAGAGTGTTTCACCGTTTCGCCGAAACGGCGAACCGCTCTATCTCTTCGTTTTGACGCAATTCCGAACGGAAAACCGCCCACACTTTTGCTGGAATTGCTCTGGCGGCGGCCGGCCAGATCGGCGCGGCATCGCCGGATTTACCAGGCCCCTGTGTTCGGCATCGAGGCCCATGGTTCGGCCTTCGCCTTGGCCGGGCCCTTCTGCAGCAGCTCGATCGAGATGCCGTCCGGCGAGCGGACGAAAGCCATGTTGCCGTCGCGCGGCGGACGATTGATGGTCACGCCATTGTCCATCAGCTTCTGGCAGGTTGCATAGATGTCGTCGACCTCGTAGGCGAGGTGGCCGAAATTGCGGCCGCCCTTATAGTCCTCCGGGTCCCAATTGTAGGTCAATTCGACCAGCGGCGCTTTCTCATCGATGCCGCTCTGCTCGTCTTCCGGCGCGGCGAGGAAGATGAGCGTGTAGCGACCCTGCTCGTTCTCGTAGCGGCGCACCTCCTTGAGGCCGAGCTTGTTGCAGTAGAAATCGAGCGACTGGTCGATATCGGCGACGCGGACCATTGTGTGCAGATAGCGCATGGCGGCTTCCTCAAAGTGTTGGGGTTGCGGGCACCATAGGAGCCGTCCGGTGAAAGGGCAATCGTCCGACAATAGCGGCGGCGCGGTCGATTTCAGGCCTTGCGATTTCGGCTTACGGAAGCGCCGGCAAAGGACATTTCAGCCTTTCCGGTGCTGAACGGTGAAAAAAGGCACGTCAGCCCTTGCACACCCCGGAAGCCGCAGTGTTAATCTCTTGGCAAGAATCAGTTGCGGTTCAGTTGGAAAAAGGGGGCATTCTTATGGGGGAAAAAGCCTCTTTCACGAGGCGGGACGGAAGCCTTGACGACGCCTTGCAGCGGGACAATGGCGGCGACTCCGCCGAGCTTGTCGAAATCGCCGGCGCTATCAAATGGTTCGACGTGGCCAAGGGCTACGGCTTCATTCTTCCGGACGACGGCGTCTCGGGTGATATTCTCCTCCATGTGACATGTCTTCGAAGGGACGGTTTCCAGACGGCGCTCGAGGGCGCGCGGGTCGTCTGCCTGGTGAAACAGGGCGAGCGCGGCTTGCAGGCTTTCCGCGTCCTTTCCATGGATGCCTCGACGGCCGTCCACCCGGCAGAGCAGGAACAGCGCACCCACGTCACCGTCAACCCGGAGAGCGGCCTCGAGCGAGCCTTGGTCAAGTGGTTCAACCGCACCAAGGGTTTCGGCTTCCTGACGCGGGGCGAGGGGACGGAAGACATCTTCGTCCACATGGAGACGCTGCGGCGCTACGGCATAACCGAGCTCCGCCCCGGCCAAGTCGTGCTCGTTCGCTTCGGACGCGGCGACAAAGGCCTTATGGCCGCCGAAATCCACCCCGATATGGGTACCTTGTCGGTCTCGCACTGAGGGCTTCTCGACGCAGTCGAAAAGTCCCTTTGCCGCGGCGCGACCATCTTGTCCGAAAACCGGTTCCACTTGTCCGGATCATGGGTTAGGACGAGCGTCTGGACGAGGTACGCATGGTTCATCGCAATTGGCTGACTGCGGGCATATTCTGCGCCGCGATCGTTTTCGCCGCCTGTTTCATTGCTGCGAAACCAAGTTCGGCGGATGCGATGCTGCTGCCGATCGACCGGACGCCGCTTGTGGTGTCGACCGGCTCCGGCGAGCGTTCCTTCTCCATCGAGATCGCCGATACCTCAGCCGAACGCGAGGCAGGACTGATGTTTCGCCGGACCATGGCAGACGATCACGGCATGCTGTTCGTCTTTGAAAGAACGGACGAGGTGGACTTCTGGATGAAGAACACGCCGATGGCGCTCGACCTCATCTTCATCGGTGAGGATGGCAGGATCAAAGCCATCAAGCGCGGCGAGCCCGAATCCGAAGCGATCATCTCGCCGGGACAGCCCGTGCGCTTCGTGCTTGAACTCAAGGCCGGCACAGCCGCCAGGGACGGCATCAAGGAAGGCGATCTGTTGCGCCACCCGGCTATCGCCTCCAGTTCCAACTGAGAAGCAGTTCCGCCGATGCAGTTCTTTTCCCATGACGGTTTCGAACTTGCCTATCTCGATCGCCAACCGGCCTCGGGGCAGGGCAACCCGGTGCTGATGATCCACGGCTTTGCCTCCAGCCACTACGTCAACTGGGTCTCGCCGGGCTGGTTCAAGACGCTGAACGACGCCGGCTACCGGGCGATTGCCTTCGACCATCGCGGCCATGGCTCGTCGTCGAAGAGCTATGACGAGGCCGATTACACGCCGGCCAAGATGGCGTCCGATGCGGCCGCGCTGCTTGATAATCTCGGCATCGAGCGCGCGCATGTCATGGGTTATTCGATGGGCGCGCGCGTCTCGGCTTTCCTGGCGCTCTCCGATCCGCAGAAGGTGGCGACGCTGGTGTTCGGCGGCCTCGGCATCGGCATGGTCGACGGCGTCGGCGACTGGGATCCGATCGCGGCTGCCCTGCTGGCGGAGGATCCCGCCGCCACCACGCATCCGCGCGGCCGCTCCTTTCGCGCTTTCGCAGATCAGACGCGCAGCGACCGTCGTGCGCTTGCGGCTTGCATCGCAAAGTCGCGCGAGTTGCTGAGCGAGGATGACATGGCCCGCATCGCCCAGCCGACGCTGATTGCCGTCGGCACGAAGGACGACATCGGCGGTTCGCCGGACGAGCTTGCGGCGCTGATGCCGAATGCCAGTGCCTTTCATATCGAGGGCCGCGACCACATGCTCGCCGTCGGCGACAAGAGCTTCAAGCAACGCGTGCTCGAGTTCTACGCCGAGAACCCGCTCTAAGCGCGCGGCGCTGCTGGGCTGACAATGGTCGATCTGCTGGTCACCTATATGGAGATGCTGGCGCCGCCTCAGGGCGTGCCGCTTGCGTCACCGTCGCCCGTCGCGGTCGTGGCGCGCGAAAGGCCCGATCTTTCGGGCTATCTCGATCTCTATCGTGCCGTCGGCGGACCGGTGCAATGGGACCAGCGACTGCGCATGTCAGAGGCGGACCTCGAAAAGCTGCTCGCCGATGACGCCACGCACATCCATGTGCTGCGTGTCGCCGGCGAGGCCGCCGGCTTCTGCGAGTTCAACAATGTCGGCGAAGAGGCTGTCGAGCTCGTTCACTTCGGACTGGTCCCGGCTTTTCAAGGAAAGCGGCTGGGGCCGTTCCTGCTCGACCAGGCGTTACGCGCGGCGTGGTCGCATCGGCCGCGAAGGCTTTGGCTCCACACCGACACTTATGACCATCCGGCCGCCCAGTCGGTCTATGGAGGCGCGGGATTCAAGCCTTATGCGCAACGGATGGAGACTTTTCCGGATTAGGCTTTTCAGCCCTCCAACGCTGCGAGCGAGCGCTGGAGGTTCGTCCTTGCCCGGGTCTCGAAACGCTGCCGGAATCCGGATGTGTAGAAAATATGCGGACGGGCGAGGAAACTCTTCAGGACCGCCGCGCGGCCGGCGCGCCACATCGGCTCCTCCACCCAGCCATATTCCAGCCGGACCGCCTTCTCATAAGCATCGAAGACCGCGGGTTCGGCGCCGAGGATCGCCAGATCCATGTCGAGCAAAAGCGCCGCATCGTTGAGCGCATTCTCGTCGCGTGAAGGCGGCAATTGATGGGTGGCGGTGGCGTTGATCATCGCCGCTATGCGGGCGAGGCGAGGCGGATCGACGCGCCCAGCGAGCTTTTTCTCGGCCAGGTCTGCGCTTTTTGCCTCATTGTCCTTGGCGCGGCTGTCATAGATCGCGTCATGAAACCAGATCGCCGCTTCGACAGCCTCGGGGTCATGCAGAAGCCGTCGGTATTCGGCCGCCAGCGCCAGCATAGCCTCGATGTGGGCCAAGCCATGGTAGTGGCGATCGGCAGCCCGGTAGAGCGCCGCAAGCTCGCTTTTCAGCGCGTCGTCGATCAAGGGTTCGTTTTCCATCGTCGCTTGAATTTGCGTGAACCAGGTCCATTTGACAAAGCACTAAGGAAAATTGAGTTCAACCGTGCTATGATCTGGCCTATATGTGCCGCCGGAGAATGAGCAAGGCCGGAGAGCGTCGATGAACAGCGTTACGATTGCCCGCCCCAGCAGGGTGCAGCCGGTCGATCCGATCTGGCGGTCGATCCGCGACGAAGCGATGGAGGCGGTGAACCGCGATCCATTGCTAGCTGCGTTCCTCTATTCGACGATCCTCAACCAGGAGAGCCTGGAAGAAGCGGTGATCCACCGGCTTGCCGAGCGCCTCGATCACCAGGATATCGGCTCCGATCTCATCCGCCAGACCTTCAAAGCCATGCTGGATGACGATCCCGACTGGAGCACGACGGTGCGCGTCGACATCCAGGCCTATTACGACCGCGACCCGGCCTGCGACCGTTTCATCATGCCGGTGCTCTATTTCAAGGGTTTTCACGCCATCCAGACGCATCGTCTGGCGCATTGGCTGTGGAACCATGGCCGCCGGGACTTCGCGCTCTACCTGCAGAGCAGGTCGTCATCGGTGTTCCAGACCGATATCAACCCGGCCGCTCGCATCGGCAAGGGTATCTTTATCGATCACGCCACCGGGCTGGTCGTCGGCGAGACGGCGGTCATCGAGGATGACGTGTCGATCCTGCACGGCGTGACGCTGGGCGGCACCGGCAAGGCCAATGGCGACCGTCATCCGAAGATCCGCCGCGGCGTGCTGATTGGCGCCGGCGCCAAGATTCTCGGCAATATCGAGGTCGGTCATTGCTCGAAGATTGCCGCCGGTTCGGTGGTGCTGTCGCCCGTGCCGCACAACAAGACGGTTGCCGGCGTGCCGGCGCGGGTCGTGGGGGAAACCGGCTGCGACCAGCCTTCGCGACAGATGGACCAGCTCCTGCCGTCGCAGAGCATGGACCACGTGGTCAGCTTCGACATCTGAGATTGTCAGCCCGATTGGTGACCGGAATCCGGCCACGGTTTTCAGGTGCCGGTTGTCACGTGTTATCCTGTCGGCTTGCCTTTACATCGCCACCGTCGGCGTGTCAGAAGCGCGTTCCCATGAATTAAGCCGACATTTCGGAGAAGTCTTTTGAAGCCTGACGAAATCAGAAAGCTGGACGCCTATTTCAAGCGCGTCTTCCAAAATCCCAAGCTGCAGGTGAAGGCGCGTCCGCGCAAGGAAGACTCGGCCGAAGTCTATGTCGGCGACGAATTCCTCGGCATCGTCTTCAAGGACGAGGACGACGGCGACTACAATTTCTCGATGGCGATCCTCGACATCGATCTGGGCTGATCCCACGCCCATGGCGATGCCGGACGCAACCGCGGCCGGCCTTCCGTCACTGTCCCGCCTTCAGGACACGCCCGGCCTCGGCGGTGATTGCCGCGTCAAGCGCCTGCCAATCCCCCAGAAATTCCTTCGGGAAGCGATAGGTGAGGCTGAGATCCTCGCCGACATGGAT
>NZ_VFWS01000143.1:0-12856 GCF_006443065.1 Mesorhizobium sp. B1-1-5
GGCGACCAGATCAGGCTGGTGAACCAGTACTATCCCTACAGCACCTCCTACCAGGCCGAGACGCTGGTCTATGGCGATGGCACCTCGATCAGCCTGACCGGTGGCCTGCCGATCGTCGGCGGAGCTGGTAATGACACCCTTAACGGCACCGCCTTTGCCGATACGCTGACCGGCGGAGCAGGCAGCGACACCCTCAACGGCGGCGCTGGCAACGACACGCTGAACGGCGGCGCCGGCAACGATTCCCTCAACGGTGGGTCGGGCAACGACATCTACGTGTTCAACTCCGGCGATGGCTCCGACACGATCAACGACAGCGCCGGAAGCGATACCATCCAGCTCGGCGCCGGGCTGACCGCCGCCAACGTTACCTTCAACGTCTCCGGCTATGACCTGCTGATCAGTGACGGCGTCAGCGGCGACCAGATCAGGCTGGTGAACCAGTATTACACCTCCAGCACCACGTATCAGGTCGAGACGCTGGTCTATGGCGACGGCACCTCGATCAGCCTGACCGGCGGCCTGCCGATCGTCGGCGGAGCTGGTAATGACACGCTGAATGGCACGAGCGGCAACAACTTGCTTTACGGGTTTGCAGGCAACGACACATTGAACGGCAACGGTGGCAAAGACACCTTCATCGGTGGCGCCGGTGACGACACTTTGAACGGGGGAAGCGGAATAGATACCTTCGTGTTTCAGCCAAACTTTGGAAACGATACCATCAACGGCTATGCGGCCTCCGGAACAAATGCCGATGTCATCTCGATAGATCACACGGTCTTTGCTGATTGGGCTACCCTTTTGGCGGCGTCGACCCAATCCGGCAGCGACGTCCTCATAACGGCTGACCCGAGCGACTCAATTCTGCTTAAGAACGTGTCTCTTGCGAGCCTGCAGCAGAGCCAGTTCCAATTTGTCTGACAAGCCCTTTGTTTAGTCAACGACATGCCCGCTCGACTGTCTGCACGCAGCTCAATTAGCCGCTGGGGTGAGGCCGAATGGTATTTAGTCATGGCTGCGTACGGGTGCCGCACGTCGGCGGCAGAGTTCTGTAATGCCCCCCGATCTTGGGCATTTGACCGGCTATGAATAGCGCCGACGCCAAAGAGGCCGATGTACCGGCAGAGCGCCTCGACTCGGGACTCAGGGCGCTGTGCGGAATTGCTGCCTTCTTTCGCATAGCCGCCGACCCCACGCATTTGGAAAAGCAACTGGCTCTGTCCGGGCGTTCGGCCAGCGAAAAAGATCTCGTGCGCGCGGCCAGAATGATTGGTCTCAAGGCTCGCGTCATCAGCGGGTTGAATGCCAGACGCCTTGAGACGATTCCTGTGCCGGCGATTGTTAGAGTCGGCGACGGCTCGTTTCGGGTTTTCGGCGGCAAAAACCCAAGCGGCAAATTCCGGCTCGTCGACCCGATCACGCGTATTGATCAGGAACTGACGATTGAGGATCTGGTCGAGGCAGTTGGCGCACAAGTCATTCTGGTAGGCCGGCGCCTCGGTGGACAGGGTTCAGATCCCCGCACCTTTGGCATCGGCTGGTTCCTGCCGTCTATCTGGCGCTACCGCAAGCCGCTCGGCCACGTTCTGTTGGCTTCGCTGTTTGTGCAAATCTTTGCCCTGGTGACGCCGCTGTTTTTTCAGGTCGTCGTTGACAAGGTCCTCACCCACAAGGGCTACTCGACGCTCTACATCATCGTGATCGGCATTGCCGTCATCGGGCTTTTCGACGTCGGCCTGCAGTACCTGCGCAGCTACGCCCTCTCACACACCACCAATCGCATCGACGTTGAGCTGGGGCAGAAGCTCTTTTATCATCTTCTGCGGCTGCCGCTGGGCTACTTCGAGACCCGCTCCGCAGGGCAGACGGTTGCCCGGGTCCGCGAGTTGGAGACTATCCGAAGTTTTCTGACCGGACAGGGACTGTTTTCCGCCATCGATCTCGTTTTCACGGTGATCTTCATCGCCGTGCTCTTTGCGTATTCCTGGAAGCTCACGCTGATCGTCGTCGGTTCAATACCCCTCTACATCCTGATTGCTTTCCTGGTGCGACCGTCCTTGCGTGAGATGATTAAGGAGAAATTCAACCGTGGTGCCGTCAGCCAGCAGTTCCTGGTTGAGGCGATCGTCGGCATCCATACAGTCAAGGCCGGTGCCGTGGAACCGGTCATGGAGGAGCAGTGGGCCGAACGTCTCGCAGCATATGTTCGCACCGCGTTTGACGCGACAATGCTTAGCGCAGGCGGCCAGAACGCCATTCAATATGTGAGTAAGGCCTCAACCGCCCTGCTCCTTCTGTTTGGAGCCAGAGCGGTGATTGAAGGCGACCTGTCCGTTGGTGGGTTGATCGCTTTCAACATGATTGCGGGACAAGTGGTGCAGCCAGTCCTGAGACTGTCTCAAATCTGGCAGGACTTCCAGCAGGTGCAGATATCAGTTGATCGTCTCGGCGACATTTTGAATACGCCGACAGAGCGCATTCCGCTGACCAGTCTGGTGCTGCCAGCGCCGAAGGGCGCAATCGACCTCAAGAACATAACCTTCCGCTACCGCCCGGGTGCACCCGAAGTGCTGAAATCGGTATCACTCTCGATCCAGCCGGGAGAGGTAGTCGGTATCGTTGGCCCGTCGGGGTCTGGAAAATCCACGCTGACGAAGCTGATCCAGCGCCTCTACGTGCCTGACGAGGGACAGGTTCTGCTCGACGGCATGGATCTTTCCCAGCTCGATCCCGCGTGGCTCCGCAGCCAGATCGGCGTGGTGCTGCAGGAAAATCTTCTCTTCAACCGGACCATCCATGAGAATATCGCATTCGCCAATCCGGCGTTGCCTCGAGCCAAAGTCATCACGATCGCGAAACTCGCTGGCGCCGACGAGTTCATCGCCAGGCTCCCTCAGGGTTATGACACCCTCATCGCGGAACGTGGCGCCAATCTGTCCGGTGGTCAGCGGCAGCGCATTGCTATTGCGCGGGCATTGGCCACCGATCCTCCAATCCTGATCTTTGACGAAGCCACTTCCGCCCTCGACTATGAGAGCGAGCGGGTCATCCAGCAGAACATGCGTCAGATCGTTCACCGGCGAACGGTGATCATCATTGCCCATCGCCTGGCCGCCGTTCGGCCTTGCAACCGCATTATCGGCATGGCGGACGGACGAATCGTCGAAATTGGCAGTCACGCCGAGTTGCTAGCAAAGTCGGACGGCCTCTATGCGCGGCTGTGGGCGTTGCAGAACGACCAGGCAGGTGCCTGAGATGAATGCGAACGCACCTCCGCCTCGCCTCCCGTTGCCTCCCAAGCCCCAAAAGCGCTCCGACCACGAGTTTCTGGCGCCTGCGCTGGAAATATTGGAGACGCCACCTTCTCCCGTTCGGATGGCACTGATCCTGATCGTTTGCGCGCTTGTGACGACCGCTTTGACCTGGACCTATATCGGGCGCCTCGACATCATCGCCACCGCGCAAGGCAAGATCGAGCCGACAGGTAAGGTCAAGGTTGTCCAGCCGTTGCAGACGGGTAACGTCACCCAGATTCTGGCCCGAAATGGCGAGCGTGTTGCAACTGGTCAGGTTGTCGTCGAGTTGGACGCGACCGAAGCAAGGTCGCAGTTGGATGCCCTGGTGCAGCAGCTTGCAGCTCTGAGGGCCGAAGTTGAGCGCCGCAAGAGCGCAGTTGACCTGGTCGCCGAACACAAGGACGGGACGACGGCGATCTCCGTGCCGGTACTCACCTGGACTGAAGCCATCCCTGACGTCATTCGCGCGCGCGAACAGGGGATTCTGCAGAAGGACCTGGAGCGGTTGCAATCCGAGCTGGCTTCCATCGAGAGCCAAATAGCTCAAAAGGCCAGTCATGCCCGCTCCATTACCGAAACCATATCCGCCCAAGAGAGCCTCAATCAGACGCTGCGTGATCTCTCGTCCATGCAGGAGACGCTTGTCAGTAAGCAAGCCGCGTCGAAGGCCCAGTGGCTTGACGCACTCCAGAATCTTAAAACCCAGCAAGTGACGCTGACAACCGAATTGAGCGAGCGGGCGGACGACATGTCCAACATAGACGTGTTGCGCGCCGAGGAGGTGAAGGCACGCAACGCGTTCCAGGCTGACTATATGCAAAAGCTGGCCGACGCCGAAAAGCAAGCCGATGATCTCGCGCACAAGGTGCGTCAGGCCCAATCGCAGCTTGATCACATGACACTGCGGAGCCCGATCGATGGTATCGTTCAAGGTTCCTCGGTGACGACGGTTGGCCAGGTGGTCACCACCGGTCAGGAGTTGATGCGCATCGTCCCCGCGGCAAGCATGATCGATGTTGAAGCTTACCTGCCGAACGAGGATGTGGGCTTCGTGCACATCGGGCAACAAGCGGACGTGAAAATCACAGCCTTTCCATTCACGCGGTATGGGACGATCCCGTCCAAAGTCATCGCAGTTGGAAAGGACGCCATCTCGGCCGATGAAGCCCGGCAGAAGCTCGCGGATCCGTCGCGGGTTACCACCGGCACTTCCGGCGTGAGCATCTCCGACGGTGCAGGGAACCTTGTTTTTCCCATAGCGGTTCAGCTCGATACATCATCCATCAAGGTCGATGGGGCCGTGGTCGATCTGACTCCCGGTATGAGCGTTACCGTCGAGATCAATACCGGTAGCAGGCGGATCCTCGAGTACCTCTTTTCTCCGCTGGTGGAAACTGCCGAGACAGCGATGCATGAACGGTGAGATCTACGGAGAAGTAGAAAGTCAACTGTTCTGGTTCATACGCCGGTCAGGCTCTCCAATGTCCGATGTCGGGAGCATGTGAGCAGGCCCACGCACGCTCCCAAAACGTGGATCGTGCAGTTGCGAGGACATAACTGGCTATATGTAATCTAATCACCGTTGCCTGGACGCTGCCAGCATGCCTCCGCGGGGCTGATTGAACGCGGTTGGCCTCCTCTAGTCACCTAGATCGGGCCCGCTTTCGAAGTTCGCGCCAGGCGCGATCTCTTTTGCGCAGGAGCCACCGTTGATGCCTTGCATGCAGGTTCTTAACCGAACTACCGACTTTAGCGCGATCTTCGCGAAGTCGATCCGGGGACGCGCCCAAAGTCTCAGCTATAGAGTCCCCGTGGTGTTTTCCCGCATGAATTCGCGAGCAACGACTGCCATCTCGGGGCCAACGGGAAATATGCTGCGGTGAATGTTGATGTGGTTACCCACAATTTCCAACTGAAAGGGGTTGTCCAGAGCCCGAATGAAATGATCCGGCGTCGGCTGATGCCCGTGCCATAGATCGTAGAGAGCGGATCGATGCAGCAAAGGCATTCGGCATCAAGCTTGGCGGCGCATCGCGCGGCGCTTTCGACCGGGCGGTGCGCACGGCGGTGACAGACGATCCGCTGTCGGCCGAGCTGATGGACGCCACGCTGTCGGCGCGTGGAGCGCTGTGGCGACAGTGTTGCCGGCTGCACAATCTGGTCGTGAAAATGGTGGCCCGCAGCGAACTGTGCCGACGCTTCATGACGATCCCCGGCGTCGGCCCGGTGACAGCGCTCTCGTTCATGACGGCTATCGATGATCCGTCGCGCTCCGCCGCTCGCGCGATGTCGCGGCCTACTTCGGGTTGTCCTCGCGGCGATGGCAGTCGGGCTCCTCGATCGACGTTCAGGGTCGCATATCGAAGGCCGGCGATGCTGATGTGCGACTCGCTTTACGAGGCGGCTTCGGGCTGATGACGCGCTTCAAAGGCTCCGACAGGTCAAGAGCTGGGGCCAGGCGATCGCCAAACGCTCCTGCCGCTGCGAGGCCTGTGTTGCCGTAGCGCGCAAGCTGCCCGTGATCGTGCACGCCATGTGGAGCGAGGGAACGTTCTACGGCGGCGAACCGAGGCGATGCCGCCCAGCGCGCTCATCGCAAGGCTCGCAGGCTTCTGGGAGCGCCTCGATGAACGGTGCAGCGGAAGTTGAGCGCATGGCGCCAGCACGCTGACGGGCGCCACCTGAGACAAGAGATCCGCTCCGGCGGATGAGGACCGATGCAGACCAGGAACGACGGAACGTACGTTATCTTGCCTGCGGCCGCGCCGATCGTAAGACGGCCGGACCGCGCCGGATTGCCTGTGACGATGCTCCGTCAGTCCGATGGAAAAGTGCGCCACGACGGTTCCAGTGCTGCAAATAAGCAGCGCAACTACCCCGTCGCAGAGCGCGGAAGACTGCACGGCGCATCGGAACTCGACGCCAGAATGCGGAATCGTGGAATGGAGCATAGAATAGTGTATTACCGTAGCTTAGAAGAGGAAAGGCAATGGCGAATAAGTCTAGAGAAGCACAGCCGATTGAGATGGCAAGATAAAAGGGCGCACATTGCGGGGCGGTCGGTTGGTTGTTTTTGCTGGTGTTTTCGCTATTTATCGCACATTGCGAGTCTTTGCTGCAATGTGCGATGTCATCATAAGCAACTGATCCGATGTGGGAATATACAAGGTACGAAGCGCATCCGCTGGCCAACAGGGGGTACGCCACTTGTCCTTCGAAACGTCTTCACTGGAGCCGGCGAACGACTGCCGCTAGAGAGTGTGCAAAAAGCTGACCTTCGCATCAGGCGTAAGCAACCCGCGGTTCGACGAAGAGGTTTCTATTTCTGCCGGAACGCCATGTGCAAGGACGTCGTCAACGGTCCCAGAATATAATCCAGGGCGGTGCGTTCTTCGGTCACGATCATTACCGAGGCCGGCATGCCAGGATAGAGCTGGATCTGCGGCGCGGCGGCGAGATCCTGCTGATCCACCGCAATGTCGGCGACATAATAGGGAAAGCCGGTCTTGGCATCGGTCACACGGTCAGCAGAGATGCGGGTGACACGGCCGTGGATGACCGGCGTCGTGCGCTGCTTGTATGAGGTAAAGCGGACCTCTGCCGTCATGTCAGCCCGGAGGCTGGATATGTCCTCGACGCGGACCTGAGCCTGCACGATCAGCGAATTCCTGGTCGGAACGATGTCGAGGATAGTTTGACCGGGAGAGACGACCGCGCCGGTCGAGAACACCGTCAGGTCCATCACCTGGCCATCATAGGGCGCGCGCACTTCGGCGCGGTCCACGGTGGCCTGTGCGGCAAACATCTTCGGCACCAGGTCGGCAAGGCTCGACTGGGTGTCGATCAACATGGCCGAAAGTTTTGCACGGCGCTCGTTGGTCAGCTGCGCGATCTGGCTTTCGAATTCCGCCTTGCTCTGACGGTTGCCGGCAATCTCGCCCAGCGACTGGTCGATGAGGCCCTGCAGGTCGGAAGCGGAGCGGTCGAGTTCCAGGATGCGCGTGCGCGTCGTCAAGCCGGCCTTCAGCAGCTTGTTCAGGCCCGCCTTCTCGTCCACGGTCGACTTGAGCTGCGCGCGGTAGGACTCCACGCGCGCCTCCTTGCCTTCGATTTGCTCTTCGAGCTCGGCGATCCGCTTTTGCAGGATCTTCGTGGCGCCGGCCATCGAGGCGCGCTGGCTCTCGAGGTCGTTGATCTGGTTGGCCATCGCGTCCTGCAGATAGCCTTGGTGTTCGGCGGAAATATCTTTCGGGAAGGCGACCGCCGGGCTGCCGTCCAGCTCGGCGCGGATGCGGGCATCCGTTGCGCGCAGCAGTGCATATTGCTGGGAGTAGAGGTTGAACTCTGATCGGGCACGCGTGTCGTCGAGCACGACCAGCACATCGCCGGCCTTGACGACGTCGCCGTCCTTCACGCGGATTTCCTTCACAGTGCCGCCGTCGAAATGCTGGACGCTCTTCCGGTTGCCCTCGACCTTCACCATCGCATCTGCAAGCACGGCACCGTTGAGCGGCGCAATCGCCGCCCAGCCGCCGAAGACACCGAAAAACACAACGATGATGAGCAAACCGATCCAGACTGGACCCCGGATCGAATCCGGATTGGTGTCCGAGTCGGCGGCACCCGAAAGACTGCTATAAGTGGTGGCGATGTCGGTCATTGGGTTGCCACCGCAATCGGCGCGGCGCGCTGGTTGAGCAGCGCCACGATCTCGTTCCTCATGCCGAAGGCCTCGACACCTCCGTCCCTGAGCAGCAGGATCTTGTCGACATTGGCCAGGGTCGAAGGCCTGTGCGACACGATGATAATTGTGCTGCCGCGACGCTTCAGTTCCAGCGCGCATTCAGCCAGCGCGCGGTCGCCGTCGGCGTCGAGATTGGAGCTCGGCTCGTCGAGCACGATGAGGTTCGGCATGCCGAACACGGCGCGGGCAAGCGCGATGCGCTGCCGGTAACCGCCCGACAGCACAGCACCGCTCTCACCGATCTGAGTCTCATAGCCTTGCGGCAGGCGGATTATCATCTCATGCACGCCGGCGAGCCGTGCCGCCTCGATCACCTGATGGTCGACATCGGTCTTGAAGCGGCCGATGTTAGCAGCCACAGTGTCGGAAAATAGCTCGATGTCCTGCGGCAGGTAGCCAATATGGTCGCCGAGCGCCTCCCTGCTCCATTGCGTCATGTCGGCGCCGTCCAGCCTGACCGTGCCGCGGCTCGGCTGCATGATGCCAGCGAGGTGACGGGCAAGCGTGGACTTGCCGGCACCGGAGGGACCGACGATGCCGAGCGCCTCGCCTGCCTCAAGCTTGAACGAGACATCGCGCAACAGCACCTTCTGAAGGTTCGGAATGGCGAAGGTAAGCTGTTCGACGGCGATCTTGCCTGTGGGCTTGGGAAGGTTGAACGAACGTTCCCCTTCCGCCCCGCCGTCAAGCAGCTTCTCGACCCTTCGGAGCGCAGCCCGCGCCAAGATAAGGCTGCGCCACAATCCGACGATCTGCTCAACCGGCTGTAGCCCTCTGCCCAGAAGCAGGCTTGCCGCGAACATTGAGCCGCCAGTGATCTGCCGCTCGATGACCAGATAGGCGCCAAGGCCGAGGATCAGCGACTGCATGGTGAGGCGCAGGAAGCGGATTATCCCGGACATTAGCGCCGCCCGGTCGCTGGCCTGTCCCTGCCGGCGGAGCGCCATGCCGCGGTCGCGCCCCCAGCGGCGAACGAGGCCGTCGATCATGCCCATGGCGCGGATGACTTCCGCGTTCCTCAAGCTCATTTCAGTGAAATTGTAGTTCGCGGTGGCGAGGTCGTTGGCCTGCTTTAGTGGCGCCCTGACTATGTATTCGTTGAGCGCCGCCATGGCGATCAGGATCAGCGACGAGCCAAGCGCGAAGAAACCCAGCCAGGGGTGCAGAAGGAAGATGACCCCGATATAGATGGGCGACCACGGCAGGTCGAACAGGGCATGGATGCCGCTGCCCGTTATCACCTGGCGGAACGTGTCGAAATCGCGGATCGGCTGGCTTTGCGCAGCGCCAAGGGACGGCGTTTCGACCGAGGCCGCCAGGATCTTGGCCGAAAGCAGCCGATCGAGTCGCGCGCTGGCGCGCGTCAGGATCGCGGCGCGCACAAGGTCGAGGCCGGCAAGCGCCAGGAAAGCAGCAAGCAGCACCAACGTGAGCATCACCAGCGTCGTCTCGCTGCCGCTGGTGACGACGCGGTCGTAGATCTGCAGCATGTAGAGCGGCGATGCGAGGTAAAGCAGATTTATCGCCAGGCTGAACAGCGCCGCGAACAGGAAATAGCGGCGACAGGCCAGAAGCGCTTCCCTCACAATTCTAGACTTGCTGTTGAAGCTCACATGCCCAGCGGAGAACCGCCCCCTTGTCCAATTGCGTGCCCGGGACCAATCCTACTCACGGGACACGCGGTCCGCTCGTAAACCTTGTGTAAACGTTAATTCGTAAGCTTGAATCCTCGGCCGGCGGGGAACGAGGTGAGCCGCGTGGTGGTCGCGAGCTCCCCCTCTTTCCGTCACACGGCGAACTCGCTCGTTGCGTTGCCGACACCGGTCAGCGTGAACTCTGCCGGATTGTAGGTCACGACGGTATGCCCTTGACCGTCATCTGCGACATTGAAGCCGTTCGCGTCGTATGAGCCGAGCAGGTGAAGCGTTGCGCCATGCGTGCCGTCGGTCACGGTCAGCGTGCCGCCGCTGCCGTCAGCGTTCGCCTGGTAGACGGCCTTAGTTGCCGAGCCGAACAGGATATCGTTGAGGTCCAGCTTGTCGTCGTTGGTGATGCCACCGATCCGCCCGCTGAAGTCGAAGGAATCGTCGAGCTCCAGCGTGCCGGCCGCATTCTGCGCGAAGGTCACATCGGTCGAGGAGGCTGCGCCGAATTCCAGCTTCGAAAGGTTGCCGATCGTGGCATCGCCCTCGCCGGTGACCGCGCCGTGGATGGCGATGTTGCCGCCATTGGCCCACAGAATGCCGGAATTCGCGACCCCGCCAGCGACGATCAGGCCCCCCGAACCGGTTGCCTCCAGCGTGCCGGAATTCGCAACGACGCTGCCGCCGGTGTCTATAACCAAGGCATTCGAGCCGGAGGCGATGATGATCCCCCTGTTGTCGAGGCCGAGCATGCCATCGCCCAATTGGCCGGCGCCCGAGATGGTGTTGTCGACATTGGTCAGCGTGACGTCCGGACCGGTGCCGGAGACGATATTGAGGATACTGTCGGAGAGGACGACCTGTCCGCCGCCCTGCAGCGTCACGCCATGCTGGATGACCTGCAACAATGTTTCGCTGCCGGTCGAGTTCAGCGAGATGAGGCCGCTGTTGTTGACCGTGCCACTCAGCGGCAGCAACGCGCCGTCGCTGAGCGTCATGGTGCCGGGATTGTTGACCACCGGCGTCTGGTCGAAGGCGAAATTGGCGGCGCCGAGCGCGGAGGAATGCACGCCCTCCAGCGTGATTGACTGTCCTTCGCCGAGCGTGATCACCGCATTGCCATTGGCATCGTCGGCCATATGCGCCTGAACGTCGGAAAAGCTCTGGAAGCCGGAATAGCCGATGAGATCGACTTGGTCCGCGGTCGCATCGAAGCTGTGCACGGTGTCGTTGCCGATCGGCTGCGAGAAGACGAACAGATCGTTGCCGCTGGAGCCGGTGAGCACATCGTCACCCGACCAGGCGAAAATCGGCGAACCCGGCGCATAGGCCTCGACATTGTCTGCGACGAACATGCTGCCCGTCGTGCCGTCGGCATTGGTCCAGGTCAGATGCACGTCGAGCACCGCCGCGCCGGCGAAATCAGCGGGCGTGGTGACCGTCAGCTCGTGGACGGCGTTGGTCTGCACTGTCCAGGACCCGTCGGCGTTCTGCGTGGCGCCGTCGATGGCCCAGCCGGAAGGCAGATCCTTCACCGTGACAGTGACAGCCTGGCCTTCCGACGGATCGATCAGCGCAAGATTGATCGGCTCGCCGGCGGTGCCCGCGGGAGCAGTGAACTTGCTGCTGCTTCCGCCACCGCCATTCGTTTTGAACGTAACGCTATCCACCGCTGTACTGGAATTGTGTGCCGCGCTGTTGTCGGTGACGACGGCACTTATTTGATGGACGGAGTTGCTAACCGGGAATGGAGCCACGCCGTCAGTAAATATATGCGTGAAGTTTCCTGTCGCTGCTCCCGCAGCCAATTCCGCAGCGGTGAAAGTGTAGATCAGAACGGGCGCTCCCCCACCGATGCTATCATACAATTGGATGCTCTGAATCCCGCTAGCATCCGTCGCGTGGACGGTGAAGGTTGACTCCTGCTGGCTCGACGAAAGCTGGTGGCTAATCGACGCACTTGGTGGTGTGACGTCGCTACCCGTGACATTGATCGTCGCCGAGGCGGTGCTGGAGTCCGTGCCGCCATTGGCCGTGCCGTCCCCATCCACCAGCGTATAAGTCACCGTCTTGGCGATGGCGGGGCTGGTCGCATTGGAATAGAGGATATGGTCGGCCAATGCCGCGGCCGCCGCTTGTGTGGCGCTGGCGTTGAAAGTGATGACGAGGTTCGACCCGTTCGTGCCGCCGCTGAACGTTCCGATGACCGTGCCGCCATAGGTCACGTTGCTGCCGCTGACGCCGATCTGACCGGTGCCCGTACCCTGGTTCTGGATGGACAGTTGGTCGGCCGATGTACCGTTTGCCGTGAAGGCAACGGTCAGCGAGCCGCCGCCGAAATCGGGGGAGTCGATGTCCGTTATTGTCGTCGCCGGCGCGATCACCGTCGCGGCCGAACCGGCCGTGTAATTCAGGCTTGTCGAGTTTCCCGTCGGTGCCCCATTGAGATCGATCTCCGGCGCGTCGTTGGTGCCGAGGATATCGATATGAACCGAAGTGTGCGTACCGTCGGCGCTGACTACATCGAAGTTCTCCACGTAGTGCTGACCGGCGACGAATTCGTCGTGGGCTGACGATGCTGTATAGGTCCAGGCACCAGCTGTATTGATGACGAAGGTCCCATAATTGCCAGACGTTCCAGCTTGGGCCACAAATGTCGATGGGCTGTCGACATCTGAGATCGTCAGGCTGCCGGAGGTGCTTATCGCAGCCGCTGCATTGCTTTCCGTCAGGTTGACGGAGGCGGACGACAGAACCGCCGCGTCGTTGGCGCCGTTGATGGTCACGGTGACCTGCTGCTGGGTGCCGTCGATCGTGGTCACGGTGAAGGTGTCGGTCAGATGATCGCCGACATTGAGCGCCTGGACGGCGGCCTTGGTGTTGTCGAGCGTGTAGGTCCACACGCCGCCGGCCGTCATCTCGAAGGTGCCGTAGCCATTGTCGGTGGCCGCCCCGGCGGCGACCGCCGTAAAGCTGTTGGGCGTGTTGTCGACGTCGGTGTCGGTCAGCGTGCCGCTCGCCGTCGGCGTCCCGGCGTCGGCATTGGCCACGCCGCCGGCCTCAACGACCGTGCCGCTCGAGGTGCCGGAGATCACCGCCGCGTCGTTGGCGCCGTTGATGGTCACGGTGACCTGCTGCTGGGTGCCGTCGATCGTGGTCACGGTGAAGGT
>NZ_VFWS01000144.1:0-12749 GCF_006443065.1 Mesorhizobium sp. B1-1-5
CCGGAGCGAAGCGAAGGCCGGGCACGTTCGACTGGAGTGCTGCGGCGCTGGTATTTTTCGTCATCCTAGGGCGGAGCAAGGAGCGAAGCGACGCGGCGCAGACCCTAGGATCCATTCCGTTACTTCTGAGCTCCGCAACGTTCCAGAATACAGCTCCCTGCGCCGCGCTCTGCTCGTCCGGTATTCTGAGCCGCTTACGCCCTTCGACCAGCGTCACGGAATGGATCCTAGGGTCTGCGCTCCGCTTCGCGTCGCTCCGCCCTAGGATGACGAAATCGCGATTGCCGGCTTCCTTAACACGCGGGGTGGCGCACCTGCTCCGCCCTAGGATGACGAAGGCGCGAGTGGCCGCCCCCTCACCCGGCCGCTGCGCGGCCACCCTCTCCCCCGGGGGGAGAGGAGGAAGCCCATCCGCCTCAATCATCATAGCTGTGCCCAGCCCTCAGCCCATCCCGTACGCGGGCAGCGATGGCCAAAAACTCCGGCGTCTCGCGGATGTCGAGCGGCCGCTCCCTTGGCAGCGTCGATTCGATGATGTCGGTGACGCGGCCGGGCCGCGGCGACATCACCACGATGCGCGTCGACAGGTACACCGCTTCGGGAATCGAATGAGTGACGAAGCATATCGTCTTGTCGGTCCGCTTCCACAACTCCAAAAGCTGCTCGTTCAGATGGTCGCGCACGATCTCGTCCAGCGCGCCGAACGGCTCGTCCATCAAAAGCAGGTCCGCATCGAAGGCTAAAGCGCGTGCGATCGACGCGCGCTGCTGCATGCCGCCGGAAAGTTGCCAGGGGTATTTCTTCTCGAAGCCGGAAAGGTTGACCAACTCCATCGTGCGCTTGATGCGCTCGGCCTGCTCGGCCTGGCTGAGGCCGATGATCTCCAACGGCAGCGCCACGTTGCGCTCGATCGTGCGCCACGGGAACAAGGCCGCCGCCTGGAAGACATAGCCATAGGCGCGTTTCTCGCGCGCCTGCTCCGGCGTCATGCCGTTGACGGAGATCGCCCCGGCGGTCGCCTTCTCGAGATCGGCGATGACGCGCAGCAAGGTAGTCTTGCCGCAGCCGGACGGGCCGATGAAGGAGACGAATTCGCCCTTGCCGATGGTCAGATCGACATTGGACAGCGCCTGCACCGGACCGTCATTGGTCTGGAAGGTGAGGCCGAGCTTGCTTGCCGAGACGACGGCTGGCGGCTGTTCGGTCATTGGCTGCAGCCTGCCTTTCGCCGCCGCTGCGGCGCTGCCCGCAATCCGGTTGATTTTATGATAGCGTTGCTTTCCACTCGTCCTGTCCCACCCGATCGACGCCGCCCGGAGCCTTGCCGATGTCGCTTAAACCCACTTGTCGTCTCGTTCGCCCCGAAAGCACCTATCAGGGCAAGCAGGGACTGAGCTATTTCGCCGGTATCGCTGCCGAGACCGTCGGCTCCTCCGGGATCTGCATGCATCTTCTCACCATGCCGCCCGGCGCCCGCGCCAAGGCGCATATGCATGGAAGCCACGAGACGGCCATCTACGTGCTCTCCGGCGAAGTCCACACCTGGTACGGCGACAGGCTTGAGCATCACATCGTCGTCAAGGCCGGCGACCTGTTCTACATTCCGGCGGGCGTGCCGCATCTGCCCGCCAATCTGAGCGGCGCCCCCTCCTCCGCGGTCATCGCCCGCACCGATCCCAACGAGCAGGAAAGCGTCGTCCTGCTGCCGGAGCTGGATGGCCTCGTCGCCTAGGGCATCTTGCAGCCAAGCGGCATCGCTTGGAGTCGCATAAATGCGGCCGGGACGAACACGTCTCGCGGGAACCGACGGGATCGCCGTCATTTGCATCGCGCGACTTCGCCCATCACCTTGCCGTCCTCGTCGGCCACGACCAGCTTCTTGGCATTCTTCGCGCTGCGCTTGATGGTGAACTTGGTCGGCTGTCCCTCTTCGCCTTCGGCCTCGCATTTTGCCGTCACCACCAGCGATCCATCGGCCTGCGCTTGGTGGTTGCTGAAGGTGCAGGCGCTGGCCGCCGTGATCAGTTCCTTGTCGGTCAGAAGCAGCATCTTGTCGGCGGCCACCTTCTGGCCGTTCCGGTTGATGCAGCCATATTTGTCGCCATAGGGCTTGCTGAGGTCTACGCCGGCGGCGAGCGCCTGGCCGGCGGCCAGCGTCACAGCCGCCGCGATCGCAAGATGAAGAGCCCGCATGGTCAGACCCCGGTGGCCGGAATGCCGGTTCGCTCGACCTTGCGCGGCGCGGAAATCTCCTTCCAGGTCGACAGCGCCCGGTTGACCGCGGCGTTCGGCTCGCGGGCGACGAACTCGCCATGGCCGGCCTTGGCCTTCACCTCTGCTTCCTCGATCGAAAGCTCGCCGCGCGAGAAGACGAAGCGCGGCAGGCCGGTCACCTCGACGCCTTCGAAGACGTTGTAGTCGATCACCGACTGCTGGTTCTTGGCCGAGATCGTCTTCTTGCGCTTCGGATCCCACACGACGATGTCGGCGTCGGCGCCTTCGACGATCGCGCCCTTCTTCGGATACATGTTGAGGATCTTGGCGACGTTGGTCGAGGTCACCGCGACGAACTCGTTCATCGTCAGCCGCCCAGTGTTGACGCCTCTCGTCCACAGAACCGGCAAGCGGTCCTCGAGCCCGCCGGTGCCGTTCGGGATCTTGGTGAAGTCGCCGACGCCGTTGCGCTTTTGGCTGGTGGTGAAGGAGCAATGGTCGGTCGCCACGACCTGCAGCGAGCCGGCCTGCAGGCCGGCCCACAGCGAATCTTGGTGCCACTTGCTGCGGAAGGGCGGGCTCATCACGCGGCGCGCCGCATGATCCCAGTCCTTGTTGAAATACTCGGTCTCGTCGAGCGTCAGATGCTGGATCAGCGGCTCGCCGAACACCCGCATGCCCTTCTGGCGGGCACGGCGGATCGCCTCGTGGCTCTGCTCGCAGGAGACATGCACGACATAGAGCGGCACGCCGGCCATGTCGGCGATCATGATGGCGCGGTTTGTCGCCTCGCCCTCCACTTCCGGCGGCCGCGAATAGGCATGTCCCTCTGGGCCGTTGTTGCCGGCGGCTAAAAGCTTTTGCGAGAGCGCTGCGACCACGTCGCCATTCTCGGCATGGACCAGCGGCAGCGCGCCGAGATCGGCGCAACGCTGGAATGACGAGTACATCTCGTCGTCATCCACCATCAGCGCGCCCTTATAGGCCATGAAATGCTTGAACGAGGTGATGCCCCGGTCGACGACTTGAGCCATCTCGTCGAACACCTGCTTGCCCCACCAGGTGATCGCCATGTGGAAGGAATAATCGCAGGACGCTTTCGAAGTCTTGTTGTCCCACATCTGCAGCGCTTCCAGCAGCGATTGCTGTGGCGCCGGCAGGCAGAAATCGACCACCATGGTCGTGCCGCCGGAGAGCGCCGCGCGCGTCCCGGATTCGAAATCGTCGGCCGAATAGGTGCCCATGAAGGGCATTTCGAGATGGGTGTGCGGATCGATGCCGCCCGGCATGACATAGCAGCCCGTGGCGTCGAACTCATGGTCGCCGTGCAGGTTGGAGCCGATGGCAACGATCTTGCCGTGCTGCATCAGCACGTCGGCCTTCCACGTGCGGTCGGCGGTAACAATCGTGCCGTTGCGGATGACTTTGGTCATATCTGTTCCCCTGTTCTTTCGCGCTTCTTTGCGAGCGGCGTTGCGAGGTGACTGGTCTAGAGCAATTTCAGGAAAAGTGTGAAGCGATTTTCCGTCCGAAATTGCGTTAAAACAAAGAGATAGAGCTTTCGCCGTTTCCGTGAAACGGCGATTGCTCTAGTCGGTCATTCCACTATCCCCGCCGTCTCGACCACCGCATGGAACAGCACATCAGCGCCCGCCGCCGCCCATTCCTTGGTGATCTCCTCGGCCTCGTTGTGGCTGAGCCCGTCGACGCAGGGGCACATCACCATCGCCGTCGGCGCGACGCGGTTGATCCAGCAGGCGTCATGGCCGGCGCCGGAGACGATATTGCGATGGGAATAACCCAAGCGGTCTGCCGCATCCCGCACAGCCTTGACGCAATTCTTGTCGAAGGTGACCGGGTCGAAATGGCCGACCTGCTCGATCTCGTATTTGATGTCGAGCGCGTCGCAGATCGTGTCGATACCCTCGCGGATGCGGCCATCCATGGCGTCGAGCACTTCCTTTTCCGGCGAGCGGATGTCGATCGTGAAGACCGTGCGGCCCGCGATGATGTTGCGCGAGTTCGGATAGGCCTGCATGTGGCCGACCGCGCCGACGGCGTCCGGCTGGTAGTCCATGGCGATCTCGTGCACCAATTCGATCACGCGCGCCATGCCGAGCCCGGCATTGCGGCGCTTCGGCATCGGCGTCGAGCCGGTATGCGCCTCCTTGCCGGTCAGCGTCACCTGCAGCCATTTCAGGCCCTGGCCGTGGGTCACGACGCCGATATCGATACCCTCGTCCTCGAGGATCGGCCCTTGCTCGATATGCAGTTCGAAAAAGGCGTGGATCTTGCGGTCACCAACCTTCTCGGTGCCTTTCCAGCCGATGCGTTCGAGCTCCTCGCCGAACTTTTTGCCGTCCCTGTCGACATGCTGGTAGACATCGGCCTGGTCGAGCACGCCGGCGAACACGCCGGACGCCATCATCGCCGGCGCGAAGCGCGCGCCCTCCTCGTTCGTCCAGTTGGTCACGACGATCGGATGCCTGGTCTTGATGCCGAGGTCGTTGAGCGAGCGCACGACTTCCAATCCGCCCAGCACGCCGAGCACGCCGTCATACTTGCCGCCGGTCGGCTGCGTGTCGAGGTGGCTGCCGACATAGACGGGCGGCAGGCTGGGATCGGTGCCCTCGCGGCGGGCAAACATCGTGCCCATCTCGTCGAGGCTCATTTCGAGCCCCGCGGCCTCGCACCAGCGCTTGAACAGATGGCGGCCCTCGCCGTCCTCGTCGGTCACGGTCTGGCGATTGTTGCCGCCGGCAATGCCGGGGCCGATCTTCGCCATCTCCATGATGGAATCCCACAAGCGGTCTGAATTCACGCGCAGGTTTTCGCCGGGTGCGGCCATTTGCGTTCCCATTTTCACCAGGGGTCTTGTCGCCCCTTGAGTGGTTTGCATCCTGACCGTATGGTCAGCTTTCAGACTACACAAGCTGACCAAGCGGTCAACGAGAATCTTGGGGGAGACATGAGCGAATCCACCCGTCCCATGCGGCGACAGGACATAAGGCGGGAGAATGAAAAAGCAATTCTGCTCGCTGCCGAAAAGGTGTTTGCGGAAGCCGGGTTCGGCGGCGCCACGATGCAGCTGATCGCCGATCTGGCGGGGCTGCCGAAGGCAAATCTCCACTATTATTTCGCCACCAAGGAAGAGCTCTACCGGTCCGTCGTCCAGAACATTTTCGAGATCTGGCTGCAGGCGGCCAATTGCTTCGACGCGGCGCGTGGCCCGGTAGACGGCATCAGCGCCTATATCGACGCCAAGATGGAAATATCGCGTCGTCACCCGGACGGCTCGAAGGTCTGGGCCTCGGAAGTCATGCACGGCGCGCCCGTGCTTCAGGACTATATGGAATCGACGCTGCGCGAATGGACCGACGGTCGCGTCGAGATCATCAGGCGCTGGATCGAGGAGGGCAAGATGGACCCGGTCGACCCGCGACATCTGCTCTACATGCTCTGGGCCACGACCCAGCATTACGCCGATTTCGGCCACCAGATCGAGACGCTGAACGGCGGCAAGTCGCTCTCCGACCGCCAATGGCGGGAAGCCAAGGAAAACATCAAGCGGGTGATCCTGACCGGCATCGGCGCGCAGCCCGCCTGATTGACTGCCATCGCAACAAACGATCGGTGGGTGCGACCCGCCGACCTGCCTGCGTGCTTCGCACGCTTGTGCTATTCCTTCAATTCATCGAGGAACATTTGCGCCAGCCGCGGCTCCCCTGGCCGATTAGGCCCGCGTTCCGCCCTCAGTTCAGCCAGTCGCTGCATGGGCGCAAACAGGTCGACAAAACCCATTTCTTCCCGAACCGCGACAAGCTCATCGCCTATCGCGGCGAGCCGCTTTGCACTTTCCGGCACATACCGGCTTTCAAGGGAGGCGGGAAGCGTTCCTTCGTTCTGGCCGAACAGTCCCCATCTGCCATCCGCGCAGTCGCGAAGCGCAACCAGCAAGGCAGCGGAATAGGCAGCCTCGAGAGACCGCCTTTCCTTTTCCAAAGCTGCTTCGCGCTTGGCAGAGACCATTCCCGGAGCTTCCTAGTCGATCGACCTCAGCACCTCACGCACATGGTCGATCAGTTCGTTGATCTGGCCTTTGGTGATGATCAGCGGCGGCGACAGCGCGATGATGTCGCCGGTGGTGCGGATCAGCGCGCCGCGTTCGAACGCCTTGACGAAGGCCGAGAACGCCCGCTTGGTCGGGCTACCGGCGATCGGCGCCAGCTCGATCGCGCCGATCAGGCCGATGTTGCGGATGTCGATGACATGCGGCTCACCCTTCAGCGAATGCAGCGCGTCTTCCCAGTAAGGCGCCAGCTCCTCGCCGCGGGTCAGCAGGCCCTCTTCCTTGTAGGTATCGAGCGTGCCGAGCGCCGCGGCGCAGGCGATCGGATTGCCCGAATAGGTGTAGCCGTGGAAGAACTCGATCATGTGCTCAGGGCCGGTCATGAAGGCGTCGTGGATCTCCTTCTTGACGAACACCGCGCCCATCGGAATGACGCCGTTGGAGACGCCCTTGGCCGTCGTCATGATGTCCGGCGTGACCCCGAAATAGTCTGCCGCGAACGGCGCGCCGAGGCGGCCGAATCCGGTGATCACTTCATCGAAAATCAACAATATGCCGTGCTTCGTGCAGATTTCCCGAAGTTTCTGCAGATAGCCCTTCGGCGGCAGGATGACGCCGGTGGAGCCGGCGACCGGCTCGACGATGACGGCAGCGATGGTCGAGGCGTCATGCAAGGTGACGAGACGCTCCAGCTCATTGGCGAGTTCCGCGCCATGCTCCGGCACGCCCTTCGAGAAGGCGTTCTTCTCCGGCAGATGCGTGTGCGGCAGATGGTCGACGCCGCCGAGCAGCGTGCCGAACATCTTGCGGTTGGAGACGATGCCGCCGACCGAGATGCCGCCGAAATTGACGCCGTGATAGCCGCGCTCGCGGCCGATCAGGCGGGTGCGCGAGCCCTCGCCGCGAACGCGGTGATAGGCGATCGCCATCTTCAGCGCGGTGTCCACCGATTCCGATCCGGAATTGGTGAAGAAGACATGGTCCATGCCCTTGGGCGCGATATCGACCAGCCGGTTCGCCAGCTCGAACACGATCGGGTGGCCCATCTGGAAAGCCGGCGCGTAGTCGAGCTCGGCAGCCTGGTTCTGGATCGCCTCGGTGATCTTCGGCCGGCAGTGGCCGGCGTTCACGCACCACAGGCCCGCGGTGCCGTCGAGCACCTTGCGGCCGTCGCTGGTGGTGTAATGCATGTCCTTGGCGGACACGAACATGCGCGGCGCCTGCTTGAACTGGCGGTTTGCCGTGAACGGCATCCAGAATGCGCTGAGATCGTTCGGCGTGACTTTCAGCCGGTTGGACATGACCAGGACTTCCCCTTGTAAGCGTGTTTCGGTACGGCCAACGCTTGGTCTTCGCTGCGTTTTCGTGCTACGCAAATTTTTGACCGGTTGGACAAACGTTAGCACCGCCTGTCGGCGGTCAAGGGATTACTAGCGGAAATGCGGCATAAAAAGCGCGCTCCACAGCCCAAGGAAAAACTGGTCCAGACAATTGGTCCAGAGAGCCCGCGCGAAGACGGCCGGCAAGCATGACGGCGGCGATGGAAGGCTCCGCTCCCCGCCGCACCCGCATCCAGCAGGAAAAGCGCGAGCTGATCCTCGAAGCCGCGCTCGAGGTCTTCTCCACCAACGGTTTTCGCGGCTCGACCATCGACCAGATCGCCGAAGCCGCCGGCATGTCGAAGCCCAACCTTCTCTATTATTTCCGCCGCAAGGAAGACATTCACGAGGCGTTGATGCAGCGCCTGCTCGACACCTGGCTGGCGCCGCTGCGCGAGCTGGACGACATCGGCGACCCGCTGACGGAGCTCAGAAGCTACATCCGCAGGAAGCTCGAAATGGCGCGCGATTTTCCGCGCGAAAGCCGGCTGTTCGCCAATGAAATCCTGCAGGGCGCGCCGCGCATCAAGCCGATGCTGGAGGGCGAGCTGAAGACGCTGGTCGACGAGAAGGCCGCCGTCATCAAGGGCTGGATGCGCGCCGGCAAGATCGCCCGCACCGATCCCTGGCACCTGATCTTCTCGATCTGGGCGACGACGCAGCACTATGCCGATTTCGACGTCCAGGTGCGCGCCGTGCTCGGCGCCGACCGCGGCGGCGACGGCCGCTTCGAGGACGCAGCGCGGTTCCTGGAGCAGCTGTTCCTGGATGGGCTGAAGCCGAAGGGTTAGCGTCGACGAGATGGCTTAGCAGGTGGTCCCCGTGTGTGGGGCCAACTTTTGCTGACCTTGGAGATTGGCCGAGGCGCCCATCATTTCGTCATCCACGGGCGGAGCAAGGAGCGAAGCGACGCGGCGCAGACCCGAGGATCCATTCCATGACCTCGGAGCGCAGCTACGGTGCAGAATTCTGCATCACTGCATCCCACGGCGGAGGTAACGGAATGGATCCTCGGGTCTGCGCGTCCGCTTCGCTCCCGCTCCGCCCGTGGATGACGAAGAAGAGGGATGCCGCCAGCAACCTCACGCGCTGCGCCGCTCTATCGGAAGCCCCTCCAGCAGCTTCTTGAGCTTCACCACCGAGTTCTGCTCCGCCAGCGGCGTGTAGACGATCAATCGCATGTCCGAACCGTCATCGATCGACAGGCTCATATGCTCGAACGTCATCGCGCCGGCGATCGGATGCCGCAGATGCTTCAGGCCGGAGAGCCGATGCACCACATCGCGCTGCGGCCACCATTCGCGGAACTCGGGGCTTGAGCGCATCATCAACTCGATCAGCCGTTCGAAATCCGGATCGCCGGTGTATTTCGCGCTCTCGGCGCGGAAGGCGGCAAGGGTCGCGCGCGCCAGCTGTTCCCAATCCACCAGCAGATGCCGCCGGTGCGGATCGGTGAAGACGCCGTGGATGATGTTGCGGGCGTCGCCCTCCAGCAGGCCGTAATCGCCGAAAATGGCGACCGCCGCGTCGTTCCATGCCAGCACGTCCCAGCGCGGGCCGACGACATAGGCGGGCTGCAGGACCAGGCTCTGCAGCATGTGCAGCAAGGGTCCATCGACCTTGCCCTGCACGATGCGCCGCCGCTCCGGCTGCTGGCGGCCGGCGAGCGTGAACAGATGCCGCTGCTCGGCGGCGTCGAGCCGCAACGCCTGGCAGAGCGCCGACAGCACCTCGACCGAAGGCCGCACATCCCTGCCCTGCTCCAGCCAGGTGTACCAAGTGGTGCCGACGCCGGCGATCATCGCCACTTCCTCGCGCCGCAGGCCCGGCGTGCGCCGCCGCGCGCCGCAGGCGATGCCGGCGGTATCCGGCGAAAGCCGCTCGCGACGGGAACGCAGGAAGGCGCCGAGCTCGCGCCGGCGGTGATCTTCGGGGGAATGGGTAACGGCATCCATGCGCCTATTATAGCAGTACCGATACCAGGATAAAGTTTGAACTGTTTGAGCCCCGCGCGATGTCCCATCTTTGCATTCAGAGCAGCGCAAGGAGGCTCCGGACATGGAACTCAAGGACAAGACCATTCTCGTCACCGGCTCGACCGACGGCGTCGGCCGCGTGGTCGCCGAGCGGCTCGGCGCCGCCGGCGCTCGGGTGCTGGTGCATGGCCGCGATGAAGGCCGTGGCAAAGCCACCGTCGCCGCCGTCGAAGCAAAGGGTGGCAAGGCCGAATTTCTCATCGCCGATCTTTCGTCGCTTGCCGAGGTGCGTCGCCTCGCCGAAGCGGTGCGCGCCAGGACCGATCGGCTCAACGTCCTGATCAACAATGCCGGCGTCGGCACCGGCGGCCAGGCCGCCAGCCGGCAGGTCAGCGCCGACGGCTACGAGTTGCGCTTCGCCGTCAACTATCTCGCCGGCTTTCTGCTGACGTCGGAGCTCTTGCCGCTCATCAAGGCAAGCGCGCCGGCGCGCATCGTCAATGTCGCCTCGGCCGGCCAGCAGGCGATCGACTTCGACGACGTCATGCTGACAAATGGCTATAGCGGCGTGCGCGCCTACTGCCAGAGCAAGTTGGCGCAGATCCTGTTCACCGTCGACCTGGCGGAACAACTCGACGGCACCGGCGTCACGGTCAACGCCTTGCATCCGGCAAGCTATATGGACACCACCATGGTCCGGCAGGCGGGCGTCACGCCATGGAGCTCGGTCGAGACCGGCGCCGACGCCATTCTCAACCTGGCAACGTCGCCGGCGCTCGAAGGCCGCAGCGGCCGCTACTTCGACGGCCAGCGTGAATCGCGCGCCGACCCGCAAGCCTATGACGAGAAAGCCCGCCGCCGGCTGCGCGCGCTTAGCCTCGAATTGATCGGACAATCTTCCGCAACATCCAGGGAAAAGCACTCATGAGCGAGACCACCGAACACTGCGTCATAATCGGCGGCTCGTCCGGCATCGGCCTTGCCACGGCCAAGAAGCTGGTCAGCCCTGCGATGAAAGTCACGATCACCGGCCGCAGCGAGGAGAAGCTGAAGAGCGCCTGGAAAAGCCTCGACGGCACCGTCGACAAGGCAGCGTTCGACGCCACCAAACCGGACGAGGTCCGGAATTTCTTCGAGCGCCTCGGGCCATTCGATCATCTGGTTCTCGCCGCGAGCGGCGGCAAGGGACTGGGACCGTTCGCGACGCTCGACCTCGCCGATATCGGCAGCGGCGTCGATGAAAAGATCCGGCCGCAACTCTCCTGCCTGCAGGCGGCCCTGCCGACCTTGAACAAAGCCGGCTCGGTGACTTTCATCTCAGCCGTGTCGGCGCAGATTGCCGCGCCCGGCGTCGCCGGCATCGGCGCCATCAACGGCATGCTGCTTACCGTCGCGCCGATCCTCGCCGTCGAGCTGAAGCCTTTGCGTGTCAACGTCGTGGCGCCCGGTGTCATCGACACCCCCTGGTGGGACTTTTTGCCGGACGATCAGCGGCAGGCGGTGTTCGCCGAATATGCCGGCAAGACGCCGGTCGGCCGTATCGGCCGCGCCGAGGACGTCGCCGAAGCTATCGCCTTCCTGGTCTCGAACAGCTTCATGACCGGCCAGGTGCTGACCTGCGACGGCGGTCTGCGCTACGCGGCGTGAACAATAGGGCGCGCGGATCTCTCATCCGCGCGCTAGGCCGTCCGATCAGGCGGCCTTGGCGGCCGGTATCGGATGGATGGCGTGGAAGGGAATGCACAGCCGGTTCCAGGTGTTGATCATGCCGAGCGCGACCGAGAGCTTGACCAGTTCCTCTTCCGAGAAGTGCTCGAGCGTGCGGGCATAGAGTTCGTCCGATACGCCATTGTCGGCGATCAGCGTCACGGCCTCGGTCCATGCGAGGGCGGCCCGTTCGCGCTCGGAAAACAGCGGCGATTCCTTCCAGGCGGCGACGAGATAAAGACGTGTTTCGGTCTCGCCGTCGCGTCGCGCCTCGCGACTGTGCATTTCGACGCAGTATGAGCAGCCATTGATCTGCGACGCCCTGAGCTTGATCAGGTGCAGCAGGCTGACCTCCAACCCGCATTCGTCGACGGCCTTGTTGAGCCCCGATACCGCCTTCATGATTTCCGGCGCCTTGGCAAAGAACTGCAGTCTCGGTTTCATCGTCTTTTCCTTTCGGGCTTGGGGTGGGTTAGAGGTTCAAATCTGCTTCGGTGAAGCGGATTTCTGGCGCCGCTGGTGACGCTCGACGAAGGCGCAACTCGCGGCATAGGATCGCGGATCGCCTTCGGCCGCGTACTCCGCCACGATGTCGGACAGCTTCACTTCGGCGAGCGCCGCCCGATAGGCGCGCTCGGCCTTGAGCATCGCGGCATTGATGCCGCAGGGCTTCACATAGGCGGAGGCATTGATCTTGACCGGGCCGCGCTGGCGGATCTCGCCGCAGCGGAAGGCGGGCTCCCTGCCCTCCACTGCAAGCACAATGTCGAGCAGCGTGATGCGCTCGGCCGCCCGCGCCAGCCTGTAGCCGCCCGCCGGCCCCGGCACCGATTCCAGGATGCGCGCCGCCGTCAGTTGATTGAGATGTTTCAGGAGATAGCTCGGCGACAGCCCGAAGCACTCCGCAAGCGCCGCGCCCGGCATGGTGCTGTTGCCATCGACGCTGGCCAGCGTCGCCGCGCAATGGATGGCCGCCTCGACGCCATCGCCCAATTTCATTGTGCTGATCTCCTAATCATGGATATATCTTATCCTGGATAAATCCTATCTGCAATATGGAAACCAAAATTGCCCGCCAATTCGCAACGCAATGCGAAAGAGAACGGCGCCTTCGCAGGACTTGGGTTCCTCGCACCCCGCAAAGCGGGGAGAGGTGGCCCGGCGAAGCCGGGACGGAGAGAGGCCTTCGGAACCGCTGGGAATTGCCGGACGGTTCCTGACCGCCTTTCCATCCCGCTCGCGTCTCTTCCTTCATCGATTCTGACGTCGCAAAGGTCGTCCCCCCTCTCCGTCCCGGCTTCGCCGGGCCACCTCTCCCCCATTTCATCTACGGCATGCACACATTTCCAAGCGGCTGGCCTTTGGCGATAGCGTGCATGGCAGCTTGGCGCATGCATTGTCTTA